>CAMNLN010000005.1 GCA_946543025.1 uncultured Verrucomicrobiota bacterium | reverse complement strand
TCCCGCAGGACGGATGGTGGGAACTCGTCTGGTCGGAGTGGTCTCGTGCGGTCGTCGGCAGACGCGGACGGGTGTCCCTTGCGGACGGTCGGTTCTGCCCGACGGAGTGCGCGAACGGCACGAAGGTGTGGCTGTGCCGGCACATCGACGACACGGTGTCCATCGTACTCAACAAGCCGGAGCATGGGGTGCGTCCGTCCATCCTCTTCAGCAACAATCCGAAGGTGAGAAAGACCTGAAAACGAAGCCGGAATGGCTCCAAACCATTCCGATTTTGATCTCCACAAGTTTTCCGGTTTTGAAATCCACGCGACACGGGAGGGCACGACACTTGCGAGAGAACGCTATTTCTGGTAAACTTGCTGGCGCTGGGCATTTCCATTACAATGGATTCGCCCGTCAACTAAGGAAAAACAAATGAACCTGAACAGAAGAAACTTCCTCTTTGGCTCGGCGGCCGCGACGGCTCTCGCCGGCTGCTCCACCGCCAAGGTCGGCACGCGCAAGCTCGCGCCGGGCGAAAAGGCCAATGTCGCCCTCATCGGATTCGGCATCCAAGGCCGTTCGGCGCTGATGCCGCAGTTCGTGGACCAGTACAAGCTTGGCGCGCAGATCGTCGTCGTGTGCGACTGCGACAAGGATCGCCGCGAGGCCGGCGCGAAGATGGTGGACGAGCGCTATGCGAAGAAAGGAATCACGGACGTGCCGAAGTGTCGCGCCGTGGCCGACTTCCGCGACGTGCTCAAAGACCCCTTGATCGACATGGTGTGCATCGCCACGCCCGACCATTGGCACGCCTACATGGCCGTCGAGGCGATGAAGGCCGGCAAGGACGTCTACTGCGAAAAGCCTCTCACGTTCAACGTGGATGAGGCGCGCAAGGTGATCGCCGCGCAGGCGAAGTATGGCCGCGTGTTCCAGACGGGTTCGATGCAGCGTAGCTGGGACGTCTTCCGCACGGCGGTGATGATCGTGCGAAACGGTTTCATCGGCGACGTGAAATACGTGGACGCGAACTACGGGCGTGGCGGCCAGAAGCTCGGCGGCCCGTCCCATCCGGTCCGCTTCTTCGACGAGCCCAAGAACGCGGCGACGGAAGGCGCGCCGAATCCGAGCGTGGACTGGGACATGTGGCTCGGTCCCTGCAAGTGGCGTCCGTACTCCGACCAGCTCGCGCCGCGCGGCGTGAACAAGTTCTACCCGATGTTCTGGCGTTTCGACGATGACATCGGCACGGGCTACAACGGCGACTGGGGCGCGCATCACCTCGACATCGCGCAGTGGGGCCTGGACATGGACAAGAGCGGCCCGTACAAGATCATCCGCTCCGACGAGCCGTACTCCGCCGACCTCTTCCACGGCGGCCGCCGCCAGTTCGGCATGAAGATGCTTTTCCACACGCCGACGGGCGACGTGGAACTCTACCACGGGCCGTTCGGCGTGTGGGGCACGGTGTTCTACGGCACCAAGGGCATCGTGGCCGTCAACCGCGGCAAGATCGCGGTGTGGCAGGGCACAGGCGCCGTCAAGCCGGACGCCGAGATTCGCCAGAAACTCCAGGACGTCACCTTCATGAAGGACAAGATCGTCGCGGAGTCCGTGGGCAAGGACTACGGTACCGACTCGGCCGTGAAGAAGGACAATCGCCTCGAGGCGGTGCTGAAGAAACTCAACGAGACGTTCAAGCTTGACACGGCGCCGGTCCAGCTCTACAAGAGCCCGAACCAGGTGCAGAACTTCGTCGAATGCTACTTCTCGCGCAAGCCGACGATCTCCCCCGCCGAGGTGGGCGGCCGCGGCGCGGTACTCTGCCAGCTCTGCAACATGAGCTATGTCTATGACACCGGTTTCGACTGGGATCCGGTGAAGATGGACTTCGCGAACGGTACCGGAAAGGGTATCTCGCTGAAGCGCGACTTCTGCCGTAACGGGTGGGAAGTGTGCGTCTGAGGCGCTAGGAACCGAACATGGAATTGAACAGACGTTCGTTCCTCGCCGGCGGCACCTTGTTTGCCGCCGGCGCGCTTGCGGGCGGGGCGCAGGCCGAGGCCTCCGCCCCCCGCAAGGTCTCGCCGTACCATGCGCGGGGCGAGGAGACGTTCACCCCGAAGCCCGTCGCACGAGGCGTCAGACGCGTGGTGGCCGAGCCGGTGCTGCAATGTCCGGCGCCGGACTCCATGGGCGTGGCGTGGGCCGTGAGCGGTTTTGCAAACGGCGCGGTGGAGTTCGCGGACAATCCGCAGCTCCAGAACGCAACGACGGTGCGTTGCGGCGGATTCGGCATGACGGCGTTCGACGATCAGGCGCTTCAGGTGCGGCTCGTCGGACTTCGGCCGGGCACGCGCTACTGGTACCGCACGATCACAACGCCGATCGCCGACTACAAGAACTCGTACTCGATCAGGATGGGCGAGCCGGAGGTCGGCGACGTCCATTCCTTCGTCACGCCCGGCGAAAATGTGACCGCGCGTTTCTGCGTGATGAACGACACGCACGAGAACTGGAAGCAGTTCGGGCCGATCGTGGAGAAGATCCTCGCGATCAAGCCGACCGTCATCGTATGGAACGGCGATGCCACGAACACGACGGAAGAGAAGGCGCGCGCCGTCGAGACGTTCCTCAACCCGCCCGTTGCGCGCAAGGACTACGCGGCCGACATCCCGATCCTCTTCACGAACGGCAACCACGACTACCGGGGCAAATGGATTCGCCATCTCGACGAGGTGATGATGCCGCGCCTTCCCAGCGAGCGCAGCTCGCGCGACTGGGACCTGACGCGCAACTTTGCGATCCGTCTTGGCGACGTGGCGATGGTCGGGCTTGACACCGGTGAGGACAAGCCGGACTGGCATCCCAAATGGATGGGGATGGCGAACTTCTCGCCGTACCGCAAGGCGCAGACCGTCTGGCTGAAGGAAACGCTTGCGCGTCCGGAAATCGACGGTGCGCCGTACATCGTCGTGTTTTGCCACATCCCGCTCTTCGATTCGTATCCCGAAGCCAATCCGGGCGACCGCCTGGAAAACTGGGCGGACTGGCAGAAGGAGTGCGCCGACCTGTGGGGGCCGCTCTTTGCCGAACACGGCGTTCAGGTGGTGATCGCCGCGCACATGCATCGCTACCGCTTCGATCCGGCGACAGCCGACAGGCCATGGGCGCAGATCGTCGGCGGCGGTCCCGGCAAGAACCCGTGGAACTTCCCGACAGTCATTGAGGGCGAAATCGTTGGCGGCGAGCTGAGACTGACGTGCCACAACGTCTTGACGGGCAAGGTAGCGGGAAGGCACGCCTTTAAGCCGCGGTTCAGGTTTCTAGGGCTTGCATGATGTGCGGCCGCCGTGGTGTCATTGCCCTCCTCGTCGGCCTGTGCGCGCTTGGCGCGCAGGCCGACGATCCGAGCGAGTTCTGGAACATCTTCGATCTCACCGACCTCAAGAACAGGTGCGGTCTTGATTTCCTTTCGCTCACCGCGGGCGCAGACGTGAGGAGCGCCTATCTCTCGCGCGCCAAGGTGTGCGAGGCGCGTCCGATGTCGTCCCAGTCCGTCTCTGGCGACGTCCAGCTGTATCCGATCCATCTGCCGGGGCGCGTCGGAATCGATTTCTGGACCATCTCCTCGCTCACGCACAAAATGGACTCCATCCACAAGAACATGTTCTTTCATGAGCGAGATTTCACCCTGCGCTACGGATATGACTGGGAAATCGCCGAAGACTGGCGTCTCGCGAACGACGTGATGAGCACGTGGGTGAACCTGCCGGGTTACTGGCCCGGCTCGGACTTCTGCCGGCACGAGTGGCGTTTCGCGCAACGGCTGGACAATCCGTGGGTGACGCCCTACTACCTGATTCGCCGGTCCGTCCATCCCGACGATTGGCTCTACGTCCGCATCGGCGCGCAACATGCGTTCCGGCTTACGGACACGCTCTCGCTCACGCCGAACTTCTACGCGGAGTGCGGCAACGACCGTCACTTCCGGCAACGCTACGGCGCGAACGACCCGCCATGGAAGAGCTATGACAACGGCGTACAGGCGCTGAACGCGGTGCTGACGCTCTCGTGGAAGGTGACGAAATGGGCGACGATCTTTGCGAGCGTCCAGCAGTTCGATATCGTGGACGATGACGCGCGCGACCGCACGAAGGCGCGCAAGACGCACAATTCGCGCCGCGACCTGACGGTCGGGACCGTGGGCGTCGTCTGTCGGTTTTAACACAACAAGGAAAGGCCATGAAATGAAACGTTTTGAGGGCAAGGTGGTACTTGTGACCGGCGGCAACCGGAACACGGGCATCGAGATCGTGGACTTGTTCGTGCGCGAAGGCGCACGCGTGTTCATGTGCGGGTCGAGCGCGGCGTCGACGGCGAAGGGCGAGGCAATCTTGCGCGGAAGGGGGCTTGACGGCTTTACCGCGATTCCGTGCGACGTTTCGGACTGGGCGCAGGTGCAGGCGTTGTTCGACGTCATCGCGCGCGAGGCGGGGCGCCTCGACATCCTCGTCAACAATGCGGCCAACCAAGGCCTCGGCCACGGCGGCCCGTTGGAGATGAAGCCGGAGATGCTGTGGGACGTGTTCAAGACGAATCTCGTGGGCGGGTTCCAAGTGACGCAGACTGCGTGCAACCGTTTCTTCATGAAGCAGGAGCCCAACCCTGCGACGAACCAGCGAGGCGTGGTGGTGTTTCTGGGGTCGAACACGTCGATGCGCGCCATCCGCAACCGGACGGCGTACGTGACCTCGAAGGGCGGCATCGACGCGCTCGTGCGGTCGCTCGCGCTCGATCTCGGGCCGCTCGGCATCCGCGTGAACGAGGTCGCGCCCGGCTACATCTACACGGAGCGGTGGGACGCGCTCAGCGAGGACGTGAAGGCGCGCCGCCGCCTGAACTGTCCGCTCCGGAAGGAGGCGACGGGAGGCGACATCGCCGAAGCGGTGGCGTTCCTTGCCTCGGACGCCGCGCGCAACGTCGGCGGCGAGCGCCTGGTGGTGGACGCGGGCTGCAGCGCGCAGCACATGCCCGAGGACGTCGATTTCTGACGCGCGTCGGGGTTTCTGTTGTGTGCACCTATAAACTTTTTGTCTTTCATTGGCAAGTCTGCGGGGATGTGGTATACTTGCCGTTGCAAGGAGACATATTGTTTTCGTGAAATGCGTTTTGGCAACAGCATGCGCCCTCGTGGCGCTGGCGGGACTGTCGTTCAACAGCGAGCAATGGCTGTCTGAACGCGCAGATGATTCCGACATGATGCGTCTGCGCGTCGCCTACCGCGACTGCGTGGCGAAAGTGGAGTCGCCGGCCGAAAACGTCGTGTTCCCGCTGGAGTCGTTTCCGGACGGTTCCGTGAAGTCGCGCCTCTCGGCTGCGCGCGCGCAGATGTTTTCCGATTCCGACTATATCTGGGGCGAGGACATTCGCGTCGAACAGTACCGCGAGGCCGGCAGCACCAACGTGTGGGCCAGCCTCAATGCCGAGAATTGCATCGTCGATCGGAAGACGAAGTCGGGGTGGGTCGAAGGTAGCGCGACGATGGTTTACGGCGATTCGTCCGTAAAAGGCCGCGGCATCTACTTCTCCCTGCCGCGCGAATACATCAAGATACTTTCAAAATGCGAAATCCGGACAAAAGGGGCCAAGTTCGACCCGAGGAGTCTTGTCAAGTGAAGTTCCGAGTCTGTTCATCTGCAATTGTCCTTGCCGTGCTGGCACTGCTGGCGACGGGTGGTTTTGCCGCGTCCGAAAACGCGCCGGGGGTCAGCATCGCGGACCTGATGAACCCCGACGACGTCATGTTGCGCAAGCCGGCGCAGGCGTCCGCTGAAGATGCGACGGAGCTGGCGAGAAAGGCTGCGGCGGAGAAGGCTGCCGCCGAAGCGGCGGCGAAGGCCGCGGCGGATGCCAGGCGCCGTGCCGAGGAGCAGGCGCGCAAGGAAGCGGAGCAGCGCGAGCGCCTGCGGAAGGAAGCCGAGGCGAAGGCAGCTGCCGAAGCGGCGGCGAAAGCCGCGGCAGAGGCCAAGCGTCGCGAAGAGGAGAGGGCGCGGAAGGAAGCCGAGGAGAAGGCTGCCGCCGAAGCGGCGGCAAAAGCCGCGGAAGAGGCTCGTCAACGCGCCGAGGAAGAGGCGCGCCAGGCTGCGAAGACGAAGAAGCTCGCACCGCCGGCCGGACCTCAACCGGACATTCTCGAGACGACGGACGCGAAACAGAAGTCCGATACGGGAGCAAAGCGGAAAGACAAGAAAAGGCAGCCGGGGCGCGATGCCGTCATCACGGCGGAGCGCACGGACTACGACCGCAAGGAGGGTGTGATTCTGTTCGACCGCAACGTCTACGTCGACGACGAGCAATATCAGCTGCACGCAGACAGGCTGTTCCTTTTCCTTGACGGGACGAACGATCTGAAGCGACTGGTGGCGCTCGGCAACGTGGCGATCACGAACGAGGAGAAGAACGCCTCGTGCGCGCGGGCGGTCTATGTCAAGCAGTCGTCCAAGATCGTGATGTACGGCGAGGACGGCAATCCTGCCCAGCTGTATCAAGGCGGCAAGAAGGGCAGCACGGTGAAGGGCGAGCGTATCACGTTCTGGCTGAATTCGGAGCAGGTGGAGATCGAGAAGCCTGTCGTGACAGTACCCGGTGGATCGTTCCGCAGCGGCGACGGGAAGGATCTCTTCAAGAACATGAAGAAGTGAGCGGCGCGATGGACGATCCGGTGCTGAAAGCCATGGCCGAAATGGCCAACGAGAAGGAGCGGCAGGCCCCAGACCTGATCGCTACCGGGCTGGTGAAGTCGTACGGAGACCGGACGGTCGTGAACGGCATGTCGATGAATGTTCGCTGCGGGGAAATAGTCGGCTTGCTGGGACCGAACGGCGCGGGAAAGACGACGACGTTCTACATGATCGTGGGACTTGTAAGGCCCAACGAGGGGAAGGTGGAGTTTCGCGGACACGACCTCACGCGTCTGCCGGTGTTCATGCGCGCGCGGCGCGGACTCGGCTACCTGGCGCAGGAGCCTTCAATCTTTCGCAAGCTCAGCGTTTGGAACAACGTGATGGCCATCCTCGAGACGCTGGACATGTCGCGCAAGGAGCGCAAGGACCGTTGCGAGGAGCTGCTGGCGTCGCTCGACCTGATGAAGGTGGCGAAGCAGCCGGCGTACACGCTTTCGGGCGGCGAACGCCGCAAGTTGGAAATTGCGCGGGCCCTTGTCCGCCGACCGTCGATCCTCATGCTCGACGAGCCGTTCGCCGGCGTCGACCCGTTGGCCGTGCACGATATTCAGGAGATCGTCCGTTCGCTCCGGGACCAGGGGCTCGGCATCATCATCACAGACCACAACGTGCGCGAGACGTTGACGGTGGTTGACCGTGCGTATCTCGTTTACGACGGAAGGCTGCTCTGTGAAGGTACGAGCGAATATCTGGTCAACGACGAGGACGCCCGCCGTCTCTATCTGGGCGAGGATTTCAGGATGTAGTCAACCGTTTCATCAACAACAAGCAACAGGAGGCAAAGGATATGTCTATCGAAGTGACAATGCGCCATAGCGACGTAAGGATCGAGTCGCTCAAGGACTACGCGCAGAAGCGCATGGAGAAGCTCCAGGCGGGCTTTCCGAAGGTGACGAAGATTTCGATCGTGATCGACGTGGACGTGAAGAAACACATGTACATGGCCGAAGTGGTGGCGAACCGCCTTGGCGAGACGGCCGTGGGCGCGAAGGAGTTCAGCGAGTCGGCGAAGAGCGTGATCGACGCCGCAGCCGCGCGCGCCGAGCGCCAGCTTCTCAAGATGCGCGTGAAGGCGCGCAAGGGGAACGTCCGCGCCGCGCGTGCGGGGTCTCCGCGCAACTAGTCGAGGATCCGCCACGTCATGACCGACGCCGTCAGAGATCAGGACGCCACGCCGTTCACCCTCCGCCAATTCGTGGAGGACGGCGGGGAACGCCTGCGCATGACGGTGGCGGCGGGCGGACGCGGCCTTGAGCGCGAGGTGCTGGAGCCGATGACCAACCGGCCTGGCCTGGCGCTTACCGGCTACTACGGCGACTTTGCCTGGCGTCGACTGCAGCTGATCGGCCAGGCCGAACAAGGTTATCTGAACAGTCTGCCTCCTGCCGTTCAGCTCGAACGCCTCAAGGCGCTCTTTGACCGGCAGGCCTACTGCCTCATCTATACGTGCGGCACGGACATCTCGCCGGACGTCGCGGCGATCGCGGAGGCGGCCGGCGCCGTTATCCTCAAGACGGAGTTGCTGACGCGCGTCTTTTCGCACCAGTGCACGTTCGTGCTGGAGCGGCTCGGCGCGCCGAAGGCTCGCCTTTACGGAACGACGGTGGAGGTGGCCGGGCTCGGCGTGATGCTTGAGGGCGCGCCCGGACTCGGCAAGAGCGAGACGGCCCTTGGCCTGATCAAGCGGGGCAACGCGCTCGTGGCCGACGACTTCACGTGCCTGCGCAAGGACATGGCCACGAACACGCTGTTCGCCTCGGCCGCCGAGGCCACGCGCAACCACATGGAGATCCGCGGCATCGGCATCATCCACGTGCCGAGCATATTCGGCGTTACCGCCGTCTGTCCGGAAAAGCGACTTGACCTTGTCATCACCTTCAAGAGCATGAAGGAGACGGAAGGGGAGCTTGACCGCACGGGGCAGGACCGCATGACGCGCACGATCCTTGGCGTGGAGATACCGCAACTGATCATTCCTGTTGCGGCGGGACGCGACCTCGTCAACCTCGTGGAGACGGCTGCCCAGCAGTACAAGCTGCTTGCCGCCGGCTACGATGCCGTCGCCGAGCTGGACGCGCGCTTGCGCGCCCGGGCGGTCGCCCAGTCAAAATTGAAATGAAGGAATCTCGAAGGAGGAACAACCAATGGCGGAAAATACGCTAAAGAAGGAACTGGTCCTGCAGAACAAGTACGGACTCCACGTGAGGCCGGCAGGGCTTTTCGCGAAGATAGCCTCGCGGTTCAACGCCGAAGTGGAGGTTGAAAAGGACGGAAACGTCGTCAGCGGCAAGTCGATTATGGCGTTGATGACGCTCGAGGCCGTCTGCGGCACACGCCTTGTCGTCACCGCAACAGGCCCGCAGGCCGCCGAGGTGCTCGAAGAGCTTGAGGCGCTTGTCTCCCGCCGGTTTGATATCCCGGACGAGCAGTAGCAGGACGAAAAGGGGAACGACTGATTCTTTTCCAGATAGTAGCGGTTAGAACCGTTCGTCATGTTCCTGCCCACAAATGCCGAGGAAATGCGACGGCTCGGTTGGGACGAGGTTGATGCGATTCTCGTTTCCGGCGATGCCTACGTGGATTCGCCTTATTCCGGCATCGCGGTGATCGGGCAGGTCTTGCTGAAGGCGGGTTTTCGCGTGGCAGTTCTCTCCCAGCCGCCCGTCGGCGATCCGTCGGCATTCCGCGTATTTGGTCCGCCGCGCCTCTTCTGGGGCATTTCCGCCGGATGCGTCGATTCGATGGTGGCCAACTACACGGCCTCCGGCAAGAGGCGCCGTCAGGACGACTTCACGCCCGGCGGCATCAATGACCGCCGTCCAGACCGCGCGACGATCGTCTACGCGAACCTGGCCCGCGCAGCCTACCGGCCCGCCCGCCCCATCGTCTTGGGCGGCATTGAGGCGTCGCTCCGGCGTGTGGCGCACTACGACTTCTGGAGCAACAAGGTCCGTCGCCCTGTTATTTGCGACGCGAAGGCCGACATCCTCTGTTACGGCATGGGCGAGCGCGCGATGGTCGCGCTCGCGGAGGCGTTGCGCGACGGAAGGGATTGGCGTGCGATTCGTGGCATCTGCTACCTTGCGGCCGAGGCAGACGTGCCCGCACGGACGCTCGCCACCGCCGTTCGGCTGCCCTCTTTCGCCGAAGTTTCCGTGTCCACCGAGGAGGGACGCCGCGCCTTCCTCTCGGCCTTCAACCTTTTCGCGGCCGAGCAGGACGCCGTCACGGCGAGGCCTCTCCTGCAGAGGACCGACACGCGCTTCCTCGTGCACAATCCCCCCGCCTTTCCGCTCGAACCGAAGGAACTGGACGCCGTCCACGATATTCCTTACATGCTCGACGCGCCGCCGTCCATCCGCGCGCAGGGAACGATCCGCGCGCTCGACACGATTCGTTTCTCCGTGACCACGCACCGCGGTTGCTACGGGAACTGCCGGTTTTGCGCAATCGCCGTCCATCAGGGACGGCGCGTGGTGAGCCGCTCGCCCGATTCCATCGTCGGGGAAGTTGTTCGCTTTTCCCGCCATCCGCGTTTTCGCGGGACCGTGGCGGACGTGGGCGGCCCCACGGCGAACATGTATGCCATCGACTGCGCGCGCAAGGCTAAGGAGGGGGCCTGTCCCGGAAAAGATTGCTTGTTTCCGTCCGTCTGTCCGGCATTGAAGCCAGACCATTCGGAGCAGCTCGCGCTCTTGAAGCGTTTACGGAACCTGCCGGGCGTCAAGCATGTTTTTGTGGCATCCGGCATCCGTCCTGACCTGGTCGTAGCCGATCCGGCGCACGGGCGCGCGTATGTTGAGGCCCTTGCGCAACATCATGTTTCCGGCCAGCTGAAGTTGGCGCCGGAGCATGTGACGGAGCGCGTGCTCGCGACGATGGGCAAGCCTGGCGTCAAGTCTCTCCTGCGTTTCAAGGAGCAGTTTGACGCCGCCTCGCGCCGATGCGGGAAGCGCCAGTTCCTCACCTATTATTTCATTGCCGCCCATCCAGGCTGCACCGAAGGAGACATGCGCGAGCTGAAGCGCTTTGCGCAGGCACGCTTGAACCTCAATCCCGAGCAGGTTCAGATATTCACGCCCACGCCCCTCACGGCGGCGACGGCCATGTACTACACGGGCCTTGATCCCGCGACGGGGCGCGCCGTCTTTTGCGCGAGGTCGTTTCGCGAGCGCCAGCGACAAAAGGAGCTACTTGTCGTTTGAATTGCGGCGCGCAATCGTGTATAATGTCGGCATCCATTTTACGGAAAGGAAAAAAACATGGGCAAGCTGGAAGGAAAGATTGCGATCGTCACGGGCGCGGCCCGCGGCATCGGACAGCAGATTGCGAAGAAGCTCGCCGCCGAAGGGGCGGACGTGGCCGTTTGCGACCTCAAGGAAGAGTGGTGCGCCGAGACCGTCGGCATCGTCGAGGGCCTTGGACGCAAGGCGCTCGCCGTGGGGGTGAACGTGGCCGAATCGGCCGAAGTGGACGCGTGCGTCAAAAAGGTGCTTGAAACCTTCGGCAAGGTGGATGTCATGGTCAACAACGCCGGCATCACCAAGGACGGGCTCCTGATGCGCATGAGCGACGCCGACTGGGATACCGTCCTGAACGTCAACCTGAAGGGCACGTTTCTCTTCACGCGCGCCGTCGCGCGTCCGATGATGAAGAACAAGGCCCCCGACGGGACCCAGCTGGGCGGCGTCATCATCAACATCGCCTCGGTCGTCGGCATCATGGGCAACGCAGGACAGGCCAACTATACGGCCTCGAAGGGCGGCGTGATCGCTCTTACGAAGACCACGGCCAAGGAACTCGGTTCCCGCAACGTGCGCTGCAACGCCGTCGCGCCGGGATTCATCCAGTCGAAGATGACGGACATTCTGCCGGACGACGTGAAGAAGGCGTACATGGATACGATTCCGCTCAAGCGCTTCGGCACGGCGGAGGACATCGCCAAATGCGTGGCGTTTCTCGCCGGACCAGATGCGGACTACATCACCGGACAGATCATTTCCGTCAACGGCGGCATGATCGGTTGACCGAATAGTCCATCTCGCATGCGCAAGCACGGCGGAACGGCTTGTCTGTTCTTGCGCGTGTCGCTTCACAGGGACAACCCTTTTTGGTAAAATAATGCCTATGAAAAACGATGAATTGTGCCCGTGTGCCTCCGGCAAGCCCTTCGGGGAATGCTGCGGCCCCATCCTCGACGGTTCGCGCAAGGCCGCCACGGCGGCGGAGCTGATGCGCGCGCGCTACAGCGCCTACGCCGTCTGCAACGTCGATTTCCTGTTCGAGTCATCCGGTCCTGACGTGCGCGGCGAGTTCGACGAAAAGACCACGCGCGAGTGGTCGAAGTCTGCCACCTGGCAGGGGCTCGAGATTGTCGGAACAGAAAGGGGCGGGGCTGAGGATGACGAGGGTTATGTCTCTTTTGTAGCGCGCTATTCCGCCAACGGACAGGCCTGCGAACATCGGGAGAAGTCCTATTTCAAGAAGATTGACGGCGCATGGCGCTTCATTGACGGCGAGATCGAGAAGAACAAGCCGTTCCACCGCGAGGAGCCGAAGGTCGGGCGCAACGACCTGTGCCCGTGCGGGAGCGGCAAGAAGTACAAGAAGTGCTGCGGGAAAGGAAAATGAGTCCGGCCGCATTCCTGTTCGATCTCGACGGCACTCTGATCGACTCGGAGATGCTGTGGACGCGCGCGATCGTCGATTGGCTCGCGGATCGCGGACAGCAGACGACGCCTGAAGCGTTCGCGCCGCTCGTGTTCGGACACAGCTGGCTGGATATTCATGCGACGATCCACGCGGAATTTCCCGCGCTCGGGCGCCAGACGCCCATCGAGGACGCGCGCACCCTGCGCCCATATTACACGCGTCTGGCGACAGACCCCGCCAAGCTTGTGATTCCCGGCAGCGTCGACTTCTTTCGCAAGGTCGTGCGCCTTGCCCCCTGCGTGATCGTCTCGGGTTCGCCGCACGACGACGTCGTCGCGGCGGCCGAGCTTTGCGGCATTGGGCATCTGGTGAAGTTCGTGCTGGGCGGCGAGGAGTACGGACGGGGGAAGCCGGCGCCCGACGGCTTTTTGCAGGCGGCATCCCTGCTGGACGTGGACGCGAGCGAGTGCGTGGTCGTGGAGGATTCCTCCGCCGGCGTCGCGGCCGGCCGTGCGGCCGGCATGCGCGTGATCGGCCTCGACCGCAACCGCGTGGTGCCGCAAAACTTCGCCGGCTGCGAATGGCTGGTGCACGACCTCTCCGAGATCGACGTGGAGGCGGTGTTTGGGGTTGAAGGGTGAAAGATGAATGGTGAAAGGTAAAAGATAGATGTATTCGATATTGATTTCAATTGCCGTTGGTTTGGCTGTCGGGCTTGGATTGGGCTTGACGGAGACGCTGGGGTACGGCTGGAGTTCGTTTTTCGGCGTGCTCGCATTCGGCGTTGCGCAGTTCATTTCCGGGCGAATCATCCAGAAGCGCGTGAAAGGGGCCATGGATGCCGTGCAGGCGGTGCTCGTGGACGGACAGAAAAAACTGCAGGCGAAGATGGCCAGGTGGCAGATGCGTCCGCCCGGGTCGATCCAGGCGATGCAGGCGGAAATTGCGCGCGACCAGAAGACGTTCGTGACTGAGGCGTTGGCGCGTACGGAGGGCTTGCGGCGCTTTACGCCGTGGGTGCCGATGATGGCGCGGCAGATCGCCACGGCCCAGTTCCAGCTCTTTTGGATGATCAAGGACTTCAAGAAGGTCGACGAGCTGATGCCGAAGGCGCTGTTCTTCGATCCGACGATGACGGCGATGAAGATGGCACGCCTGTATATGCTCGACAAGCCGACCGAGGAGATTGCAAAGGTCTACGAGAAGGCCGTTCGCCGTCTGCGCTACAACCAGAACGTGCTGCTGGCGGCGGCGTATTCGTGGATGCTTGTGCAGCGCAAGGACGTCGACGGCGCATTCAAGGCGCTGAACCGCGCGCTTGAGAAGTCGGACAACGAGGTGCTGAAGGCGAACCGCGAGAATCTCGCCAACAACCGCGTGGCGCACTTTACGAATTCAGGCCTCGGCGAACAGTGGTATGCTCTTCTGCTGGAAGAACCGAAGATTCGCCAGCAGCGGCCGCGAATGCAGTGGCGGTAGCGGAGATCGGCGAAAGGAGCGGGAATGGATACGCTGAAGATCAACGGCATCGAGGTCGAGTGCGTGCTCGGGGATTTGCCCGAGGAGCGTACGCGCGAGCAGAAGATTCAGGTGGACGTGTCGCTGGAGCTGGATCTCGAGGCGGCGTCAGACAGCGACTCGATCGACGATACGGTGGACTACGCGCTGCTCGTGGGCAACATCCGCGAGGCGCTCGAGGACGCGCGGTGCCGCCTGCTCGAGCGTGCGGCCGGCATCGTCGCGGACGTCTGCCTGGAGGAGCCTCGCGTGGAGCGCGCGGCCGTCACCGTCCGCAAGTTCGGCAGCGTGCCAGGCGTGGCGAGCGCCGCCGTCACGCTCGTGCGTCCGCTCAGATGAGAGGAGCCGCACCGATGCGTTCATCTGCCGCCAGTCATCTTCTGGACGATCCGTGCCTTGCGCCGTACGCCTCGGCGGTGCGCGGGCGTGCGGCGTACGCCGACCGTACGGCGCGTCGGCTTGCGGGGAGCATCAGGAACCTCGCCGACTGGGCGAGCGCGCACGAGTACTACGGCCTTCATCGTACGGCGGACGGCTGGGTTTTCCGCGAATGGGCACCGAACGCAACGGCTATCTGGCTGAAGGGCGACTTCTCCAAGTGGCAGGTCAAGCCGCGCTTCGCGCTCAAGCGGCTGCCCGGCACGGACGTGTGGGAAGGTCGTTTCCCGCCGCAGGCTTTCCGCCACGGGCAGCATTATGTCCTGGAGATGAGTTGGCCGGGCGGCGGCGGCGAGCGCATCCCCGCCTACGCGCGCCGCGTGGTGCAGGATCCCAAGACGCTTCTTTTCTCCGCGCAGGTGTGGAACCCCAAACCGTACGCGTGGAAGAACGACCTCGTTCCCGCGCTGTCCTCCCGCGCTCGCTCGCCGCGCATCTACGAGGCGCATGTGGGCATGGCGCAGGAGGAGGGGAAGGTCGGCACGTACGCCGAGTTCAGGGATCGCATCTTGCCGCGTATCCGGGCGGCTGGCTACGACACGGTGCAGCTGATGGCCGTGATGGAGCATCCGTACTACGGCAGCTTCGGATATCACGTCTCAAGCTTCTTCGCGGCCAGTTCCCGTTTCGGCACGCCCGAAGAGCTGAAGGCGCTCGTCGACGCGGCGCACGGCATGGGCCTCAGGGTCATCATGGACCTCGTGCACTCGCACGCCGTCCGCAACGAGCGCGACGGGCTTTCCCTTTTCGACGGGACGCCGTACCAGTACTTCCATGACGGACCGCGCGGCTGGCATTCGGCCTGGGACTCGCGTTGCTTCGACTACGGCAAGACGGACGTGCTGCACTTTCTTCTCTCCAACTGCCGTTACTGGCTGGATGAATTCCATTTTGACGGATATCGCTTCGACGGCGTCACCTCGATGCTTTACCTCCACCACGGCCTCGGCACGGACTTTACCGGCTACCCGATGTACTTCGACGGCGCGGTGGACGAAGACGCCTGGGCCTACCTGCGCCTCGCCAACCGCGTCATCCACGCCGTCCGCCCCGACGCGATCACCATCGCCGAGGACGTGAGCGGCATGCCTGGCTGCGCCGCGCCGATCGCGGACGGCGGCATGGGCTTCGATTTCCGCATGGCGATGGGGGTGCCGGACAAGTGGTTCCGCCTCGCGGACATGCGCGACGAGGACTGGGGCATGGGCGACCTCTTCCACGTGCTCACCGACCGCCGCCGCGAGGAACGCGTCGTCAGCTACGTGGAGAGCCACGACCAGGCGCTCGTGGGCGGCAAGACGTTCTTCTTCACGCTCGCGGACGCGGCGATCTACTACGGCATGGGCAGGGACCAGCACGCGATGGCCATCGATCGCGCCGTGGCCCTCCACAAGATGGCGCGCCTCGCGACGCTCGCCTGCGCCTGGACGGGTTACCTCAACTTCATGGGCAACGAGTTCGGCCATCCCGAGTGGATTGATTTCCCGCGCGCCGAAAACGGCTGGAGCTACGCCCATGCGCGGCGGCAATGGTCGCTGCGCGACGACCCGAACCTCCAGTTCAAGGCTCTGGGCGACTTCGACGCGCGCATCATGTCGCTCGCCGCCGCGCGCGATCTGCTCGACGCGAAGGGGCCGACCTGCCTGGCGGCGGACGACGGCGACAAGGTTCTCGCGTTCTGGCGGGCGGGCCTTCTTTTCGCGTTCAACTTCAATCCGTCGAAGTCCTTTACGGACTACGGCATCCTTTCGCCTGCGGGCCGCTATCGGCTCGTGCTGGACACGGACGAAACGCGCTTCGGCGGACAGGGACGCATCGCCGCCGGGCAGACGTTCTTCACCGAGGCGACGGTGGAAAACCGCGAGCGCGTGGATCGCGTGAAGCTGTACCTTCCCGCGCGCACGGCGCTCGTGCTGGAGTTCCTCCGCTAACGGTCGAGGCGCGCGACGGCGGCGAGGAAAACGTCCATCTGCTCGTCGGTGCCGATCGTGATGCGCAGGCGGTCGCCCGTGCGCGGGCCGGGGAAATAGCGCACGTAGACGTGTTCGTCGCGCAAGGCTTCGAAGATTTCCTTCGCGGGCTTGTGCGCGGGGCGCGCGAAGAGAAAGTTCGATTCGGATACCGGCACGTCCCATCCTCGCCGCGCGAGCGCCTTGGCCACGCGGGCGCGCGTCTTGCGTACCTTGGCAACGTTGGCTCGCATCCATGGAAGGTCGTTCAATGCGGCGAGCGCGACGGCCTGCGCGACGGCGTCGGCGTTGTATGAGTCCTTCACCTTGTAGAGCGCCTCGATAAGGTCTGCCGGACCGACGCAGTAGCCTACGCGCAGGCCGGCGAGGGAGAAGGACTTCGAAAGCGTGCGCATCACGATGACGTTGCGGTTGTCCGTCGCCGTCGCGAGCGGCATGGCGTTCCCGTTCGCGAAGTCGGCGTACGCCTCGTCGACGAGCATCACGCCCTTGAACGGGCGGGCGGCGCGCGCGACCTTGTCGATCGGAGAGAACGTGCCGGTGGGCGCGTTGGGGTTCGTCAGGAGGAAGAGTGCCGTCCGGGGATTGCGGGTCACGATCCGTCCGTTCCAGGAGAAGTCGTCCTTGAGCGGCGTGGGGGTGTAGCCCACGTTGCGGATCGCGGCGAGCGTCATGTAAAGGGAATAGCTGGGGCTGAGCGAACCGATCGCCTCGTCGTCCTCTACGAACGCGCGGGCGGCGAGGGTGAGGATTTCGTCGGAACCGTTGCCGACGAAGACGCGGTCGGGAGTCGTGTTCCAGATGTCGGCGATACGCGCGCGCAGGCTCGTAAAGACTGGATCGGGATAGCGGCGCAGGCGGTCAAGGTCGAATTTCCGCAGGACGGTCGCGCATTTCGGCGAAGGGAGGTAGGGATTTTCGTTCGTGTTGAGCTTGACGACGTGCGCGTCCTTCGGCTGTTCGCCGGGGACGTAGGGCGTCAGGTTGCGTACGGATTGCGTGATTCTCATTTCTTTTCCTTGCTAGCGGAGGAGGACGGCGCTCGTGTGGTAGGCATGGCGCGTCAGCAGAATGACGAAGATGGACTCGTCCGTCTTGCGGCTGGTGAGGTTGACCGCGCGGCCGGCCTTGACGCGCTTCATTTCGGCCTCGAGCATGTCGAGATTGTTCTGGAGGACAACCGTATTTTGGAAGAGTCGGCAGCCGGACTCGTTCGGATGCGCCGGATCGCCGCTGCCGAGCGGTATGAACTTGAAAAGGAGCCAGCCTGTGTTCTCGATCTCCACCGTCTCGATGGGGCGTTCCCCGTTCTCGATGCCGACGCCGTGGTAGTCCGTGGCCGTGTGGACGGTGGCGCATCCCGCGCAGGCGAGAAGAAGGAGGACAAGCGATTTCATCATTGCCGGACCTCCTCCGGGCGAGGCGTCAGCACACCCGAAAACTGGATTTCGCGGAAACACAGGATGTAGGGGATCGGCACGGGGAATTGCGTGCCGGGAATCGTGAAGAACACCTGCTCGTCGCGGAAGAAGGCGAGTTCCTTCACGTTCGCGCGCGTCGAGGCTGCGTATGTCATCATGCGGTCGTGGAGCAGTCTGGAGGACACCTGGTCGGAAAAGAAAACCCAGGGGAAGACCGACTTCGGATTGGCGTTGCCGCAGGCAAGGGGAATGGAGTTGAAGAGAAACCAGCCGTAGTTCGAGACGACGACATGCTCCGCATGACGGGGCTTGCGGTCGGCAACCGGCGTTTCTGTCTTGACGGCGGTCGCATGCGTGATGTCCAGTACCGGATTGGAGGCAATGTCCATGCTGTAGCATCCCGCCAGCAGGAGAAGTGCCGGCAGGATATGTCCGAGGTGGATTATCCGGCGTGAAAACATCGTCTACATTCTACCAAAATCCGCGATTCGCGCACAAGTGACATGATTTCATTTGCGGAAGCGCGGCCGGATTTGCTATTCTGTTTTCATCCATGCGGAAAAGCAATGAAACGCAAGACGCTCAAGCTCTCGTTCGACTACGTGAATACGCCCGAGCGGCGCGTCGTGTCGCTTGCCTCGGCTGGTGTGCCGTGCGTGCCGGTGATGGGGTTCGACGCCTATCGGCGGCAGTGGCGCGCCGCGCCGGTCCATGTGCACGACGAGTGCATGGAAATCTCGCTTTGCCTGCGCGGTGACCTTGAGTTCGAGCTGGGCGGCGAGCGTTTTCCGTTCCGTCCGGGCTTCGTGTTCGTCTCGCGCCCTGACGAGCCGCATCGCCTCTGCGCCTACCCGAAGGGCATGAGCAAGTATTGGCTTCTGTTTCGCGTTCCGGTGCGCGGCGAGCGCATCCTCGGTCTTTCTGCGAAGGAGACGGCGTGGCTTGTGCAGGAGCTGACTCACCTGCCGCAACGGCTCTTCGCCGGTACGAAGGAGATACGCGCGCTCTTCAAGCGGCTTTTCGCGCTTTACGATGACAAGAAGTCCGGTCCGGTCGAGCGAAATGTACGCATTCGTTCCGCAGTGACCGAACTTTTTCTTGCGCTTGTCGAGTCGGCACGCATGACCACGCCCTTGCGGTCTGCCGACCGCATCGCAGAAGTCATTGCGGCGATGAAGGCCGATCTGGCGCACGACTGGACGGTGGACGAGCTTACGGTGCGGGTGGGTTGCTCGGTATCGAAGCTGCTCGCCGCTTTCAAGCAAATGACCGGCGTACCGCCGCATGCCTACCTTGTCGCATGCCGCATCGCCCGGGCAAAGGAAAACCTGGCAAGAGGGCGGCAGTCCGTCGCCTCCATTGCCGCCGAGGTCGGCTTCGCCACGCCGCAGCATTTCGCCAACCACTTCAAGCTCGCCACGGGCCTGACCCCGCGCGAATGGCGTAAGAAGTGCGCAGAATTGCAAAAGTGATTTTGCGTAATTTCATTTACCGAAATTGTGGTATAATCGTTTTAGTTTGCGTTTGCGGTGTCGGTGGATGCGAAATCCGCCGACGGCCTTGACGGGTGAATGCGCGAGGAACTGGACGATGGCGAAAACGATGAAGATACGGAAAACCGTCCGCTTTGCGGGGCGGTGCGCCGCGATGGCAAGAATTTGAAAGGAAAAGACGATGACAAAGAGAATAACCAACCGTGGCTACGGACGAAAAGCCGTCGTTGCCATTCTTGCGACAGTTTCGTCGTTTTGCGTTTTCGCGTCCGACATCCCCGCTCCCGTCATCTGGTGGGACATGGAGACCGTGTCGAACGGCAAGATCGCGGACAAGTCCGGCAACGGGCACGATCTCACGCTCGGCGCGGGCGCGACGCTCACGAACGGCTGCGGCGGCGCGACGGGCAGCGCGCTCTTCTTCGACGGCACGAAAAGTTCCTGGGCGTCCTTCGCCAGCCCGGCGCTCGGCAGCCGCACGATCGCGTTCTGGTTCAGGCGGGAGAAAAGCGCTGGGCCGCTCGGCTGGGACGGTGGCAACACATACCCCTACGCCATCGCGGGATTCTCCTCGCTCAATCTGCACTTCAGCAACGCGGAGTCTGGCAACGACCATTACGCGACCTCGGTGTTCGCGTCGAACGGCGATCAGGCAAGCGCCTACTTCACCAGAATGGGCGAGCCGAAGCTCTACCGGGAGGCGTGGACGCATGTGGCGCTGACCCTGGACGTGACGGGCGAGGAGGCGGCGACGTCCGCCGCCGGCGCGGCGACGACCGTCTCGCACGTCTCCTACACGTGCTACATCAACGGCATGCTCCGGCATGCGCCGACGACGTCGTTTGCCGTCACGAACCTCGCGCGCACCGGGACGGGCATCATCGGCAACAACGCGGCCAACGGCGTCCGCTCTCCGTTCGGCGCGCTCGACGAGTTCCGCGTGTGGGACGTCGTGCTCGACGCAGACCAGGTGCGAGCCGAGTACGAGCGCGCGAAGGACGGCTACGACGCGGCGACGCTGATCGGGCGGTGGACGTTCGACGATTCCGAGACGGTGAACGGCCGCCTCGTCCTGACCGACGTGGCGGGCCAGGCGGGGAACATCACGTGCGGCGCGGGCATCGTGGTGACGAACGCCGGCGTCGAGGGCAAGGGCATCTACTGCAACGGCTACAAGGAATGCTGGGGCACGGGCACGTTCCCGATCGCGCCAAGCGGCGACTTCACGTGGACGTGCTGGGTCAACCAGTCGCCCGACTCGTACAAGGACACGCTCGCGAAGATCGGCGGCGACGGGCTGAACAGGGGGCCGCGCCTGCTGCAGTACGGGAACTCCTGGTACTACATCAACATGAAGGGCGCGATGCCGGCCGAATGGGACTGGAACCGCATCCTGGTGCTGACGCCCGGCGACAACGGCGAGCAGCAGATCCTGAACAGCCGCGCGCATGAGGGCGCGTGGAGCCATCTCGCGGTGACCACGCGCTTCCTCGTGAACGCGAGCGGCACGCGCCAGGCGCGGACGGTCGCCTACATGAACGGCGAGTACGCGGGCGAGATCGCCGCGCGAGACCTTGGAACCAGGGCGTCCGCCACGGGGTGGACGCTCGCGAACGGCGGCACGAACGGCACTCGCCCCTACGAAGGGTTCGTGGACGACCTGCGGCTGTACGCGGGCGCGCTTTCCTCCAACGCCATCGTGCGCCTCTACCGGGGCGCGGCTGCAGTGGATGCGGGGGCGGACTTCACCGTGGCGGGTGCGACGGCGACGCTGCGCGGCGCGGTGGGCACGTCTGCGCCGGAGGACGTGCGGAAGGGCTACGCCGGAACGCCGCGCTGGTCGCTCGTCTCCGCGCCCGCCGGAGGCGAGGGCGCGACGATTCTCCAGCCGGGACGCACGACGACGCAGGTGACGCTGCCGGTGGAGGGCGCGTACGTGTTCCGCCTCTCGAACATGCTGGAGGACGTGGGGCTGGAGCGCCACGACGACGTGACGGTGGCGCGCGTGGCGGCGGCGGGCGCGGCGCCGGCCGTGAGCGTGGCGGCGACGGGGAGCGAGCCGTACCGGCTCACGGCGACCGTGACGGCGGGGGCGCGCGTGAGCTGGGAGAAGGTGTCCGGCCCGGGCCGCGTGTGGTTCGCGGACGCGAACGGGGCCGAGACGGCCGCAGACTTTGGCGAGGCAGGAACATACGTTCTGCGCTGCACGGCGGAGAAGGACGGCGCGGCGGCGACGGCGGACGCGACGGTGACGGTGGGCGCGACGGAATCGTGCGACCTTTCCTCCGGCCTCATCCGCTGGTGGCCGCTGGCGGGGCCGGACTTCACGAAGGAGCGGATCGCCAATTCGACGCGCCCGACGATGACCAACAATACGGAGGGGACTGTCATTAGCGCGTTCGAGGACGGCCCGGCCGGTTACGCGATGCGCGCCAATGGGTTCGAGGCGTACTTCAATCTGGGCAATGCCCTTGCCGAGACGAAGTCAACAACTAACGGCAATTCGCCGCCGACGGAACGCTATCGGGCCGTCAGCGTCTGGGTGTGGCACGACTCGTCCGACACGAACACGTTCAAGAACGCGGCCGTGTTCATGCTGCCTTTCACGATGGGGTTGTGGTACAACTGCAACTGTCCGGACGGTACGACGGATGGTCTGTTGCTGTGTCAGCAGGGATGGGGCGTATCGGACGAGGTCATCGGCTACATGAAACGTCCCTACGCCCTGCCGCATTCGCTTGTCGACCGGTGGACGCACATCTACGCGCTCTACGACCGTTCGCAGGGGACGGACTTCGAGCTGTGGATTGACGGCGAAAAACAGACGCCCACGAGCACACCCGCCGGACGGCGCGGCCGGGTGAGGGGGACGAATCCCGCAGCTAACGAGACGTTTCAGGTGGGCGGCATCCGGCATGTCGTTTCGCATGATGGAACGGACAACGGATATTTCAAGAACAGCCAGACGGGTACGCTCATGTCGCGCTGCTTCCCCGGCAAGGTGGCGGGCGTGCGCATCTGGAACCGCAAGCTGACGGCGCGCGAGGTCAAGATGCTGGCGTCGGATCCGGATACGGCGGCGAACCGCGCGCCGGCGGTGGACGCGTTCAGCCCGGCGACGGTGCGCACGGCCGCGAAGAAAGCGAAGGCCGTCGCGACGGCGGCGTTCGACGACGGACTGCCCGAGGACGGCGAGCTGACGTACGAATGGAGCGTCCTCTCGGGCGACGCGTCGGCGGTGGCGTTCGGCGACGCGACGGCGCGCGAGACCACGTTCACGGCCGCGTCCGTCGGCACGTACGTGCTGCAGCTGGCGGTTTCCGACGGCGAGCGCACGTCCTATTCCGTTCCCCTTACGGTAGAGGTGACGGCCGCCGGCGTCGTGATCGTGATCAGGTAATGTAACGGCACTGGGCAACGGAGGATGAATATTCGATGAAGAAGCTACTGTATGCATGTATGGTGGCGGTCGCGACAAGTGCGATTGCCCTTGGCGCGGAGCGCGCGGTGGTGACGGGCGGCAAGGCCGTGGGACTCGTCGGCGAGAATGACGCAAAGGCTGAGATCGGCGACGGGTGCGTCGTGCTGGCCGACCACAAGGCGCTCTACTACGCCTCGGGCATTCCGGAGGGACCGGACGTGGATGTGCGCGTCAAGATGGCGATCGACGGTCTTGCGAAGAGCGCGGCCACGCTGAAGCTCGGCGACCAGACGTTCGGCTTCGAGGGAGCGGACGGGACAATGTTTTCGAGCGGAGGAATCCTCGCCAAAGCCAAGCTGCGCGGCAAGGCGCCGCCAATCGCGATCCGTGACGGTCGAATCTTCGAGCTGCGCGTGACGCGTGCGGGCGGACACCTGCGCCTCGCCATCGATGGCAAGGAACTGTTCGACGTGCCCGACCGGCGCGGCACGTTCGGGCCGATCGCATTGCGTCCGTGGCGCAGTACGATGCGCGTGTACGACTTCACGATCAACGCGGGGCTGTTTGTCTCCGTGGAGGAACTGTTCGCGCGCGAGAAGGCGATCGCCCGCACGGCCGAGACGTTCCCGTGGGTCGATCTCTCGGGCGACAAGACGAAGGATACGATCGTAGCCGAGGGTCGCCCCGACCTCTACCAGGGACATCCCACAACGGCTCTTTTGCCGGACGGGCGGATCATCGCGGTGTGGTGCACGCCGCACGGCGGCTGGTGCGGTCCGGCGGCGGAGTCGGCGGACGGCGGCCGCACGTGGACGCGCATCGACGATCGCTTCCCGGAAGGGTACAGGCGGCACGTGAATTGTCCGAGCATCTACCGTCTGGTCGGACCGGACGGCAAAGCGCGCCTCTGGACATGGAGCCAGGCAAAGATGCGGCCGGACGCGAAGGACTACCGCGACCACCGCGAGTGGGGCGAGGCGATGCCGTCCGTGATGAGCGAGGACGAGGGGCGGACATGGAAAGAGATGCCGGCGCTCGGACGCAAGTTCCTTTGCATCATGGCGTTCTCATCGATCGTACGACTGAAGGACGGCTCGTATCTGGGCCTCTACCACACAGGGCCAGACGGAATCGACCGGTCGCCGCTGGGCGTGCTGCAGAGCGTGACGAAGGACGGCGGCTTCACGTGGAGCGAGCCGCGGTCGGTCTGCGCCGTGCCGGGCAAGGATCCGTGCGAGCCGTACGTGTTTCGTTCGCCGGACGGCGACGAGCTCTGCTGCCTCATCCGCGAGAACACGCACGAGGGGTGCAGCCTGATGATGTTCAGCCGCGACGAGGGGAAGACGTGGTCGAAGGCCGAGGATGCGCCGTGGGCGCTTTCGGGCGACCGCCACCAAGGCGTGCAGCTGCCGGACGGACGCATGGTCATCGTGTTCCGCGACATGGCACCGAAATCTCCCACGCGCGGACACTTCGTGGCATGGGTGGGCCCATACGCGGCGATCAGGTCGAGGGAGGTGAAGGGCACCTACCGCGTCAAGCTCCTGCACAGCTACGCGGGAAGCGACTGCGGCTATCCGGGCATTCACCTGCTGCCGGACGGCACGGTGGTGGCGACCACGTACATCAAGTACTGGAACGACGCGCGCAAGCAGTCGGTCGTCTGCACACGCTTCCGCGTGGACGAGACGGACCGGCGCATCGGGCGAGACGAGCATAGAAGAGAGTAATGAATTGTCTGAAAAGTTGCGATTTCATGCTCTTGACATGTCTGAAAAGTTGAAAAAGTTGTTATGATTTCATCCTGAAAAGTTGCACATTGACAATATCGCGTAACAATGATATTATTTTGTCGTTTTTATTTTTGTTTGGAACTGCTATGGTAGAATTTAAAAGAAAGTTCTACGACTGGTTGATGCAGTGGAAAGCCACGAAGCATCACGAGTGCCTTCTTGTCAAGGGTGCCCGGCAGATTGGTAAAACATTTATCGTAGAAAAGTTTGGTTGCGAACAGTACGAAAGTTTTATCGAATTCAACTTCATTCTAGACCCCGGAGCCTGCGCGATTTTCGACGGAAGCCTGAAGGCTGACGATCTTTACCGGAAGATTTCAGCGTACAATGCGACGAATCGCCTTCTGCCTGGACGAACGCTGATTTTTTTAGACGAGATTCAGGAATGCGCGAATGCCAGGACTGCCTTGAAAGCACTTGCGCAAGACGGACGTTACGACGTGATTGCATCCGGGTCTCTGCTGGGGATCAAGTATAAGCGTAAAAAAGCACGTGAACGGCATGTTCCGAAGTCCATCCCTGTCGGGTTCGAACGACAGGTCACGATGTATTCCCTCGATTTTGAGGAGTTCCTTTGGGCGAGGGGCGTGACGGAAGATGCAATCGGGGTTCTGAAGGGGTATTACGACAGAAAGGAACATGTCCCCGAGGCGGTGAACCGCCGATATGCGGATTTGCTCAAGGAGTATCTCATCGTCGGCGGGATGCCGGCCGTGTTGAGGGCGTATGTTGCGGCGGGGGACTTCGGTCCCGTGCAGGAGGAGCAAGAGAAGATTCTCGCCTCATACGTTGATGACATTCACAAATATGCAGACACGACGGACATTCCAAAGATTGAAGCCTGCTATCGCGCGATACCTCGCCTTCTTGCAAAGGAGAACCGAAAGTTCAAATATGCGGAGGTCGAGAAGGGCGGCAGCGAGCGCAAGTACGGAACGTCCGTCGATTGGCTTTGTGACGCTGCATTTGCCTCACGGGCTGTGAATGTTACCGTGGCGGAAGTGCCTCTCAACGCGCAGATTCGGGAGGGATGGTTTAAGCTATATCTTTCAGATGTCGGAATGCTCATGGCCCTTTACGGCGTGGAAACAAAGAAACTCTTGTATTCCGGGCGGCTCGTGGGAAACGCGAAAGGCGGTCTTTACGAGAATCTGCTCGCGGGTATTCTCGCGCGCAAGGCGTTGCCGCTTTACTACTTCAAAAACGAAGATGGAACGCGCGAGGTAGAGTTTATGCTTGAACGCGACGGCGGCGTCGTGCCCGTCGAGGTCAAGGCGTCGAACGGCACGACCATTTCGCTAGACGAGGCGTTGCAGAACCCTCGAGTGCCGTACGGATACAAGTTCATCGACGGAAACGTAGGTGTGTCCGGCAAGAAGATCACCCTGCCGCACTACATGGCGATGTTCATTTAGGAGAAAGACTATTTTTTCTCGCGCGTGACGGGTCTTGAGTGAAAGGAAACATGATGAAGACACGGTTGACGATCATGGCGATGACGCTGACGGCCGCAGTAGCGGCGGCGGACATCCATCGGTTCAACGGGGAAAAATCCTGCGGCGAGGCGCTGTCGGTACCCGAGGCGAAGCAGGTGACGTTCGCCGCGTGGGTGAAAATCGAGGGGCCGGGGAAGGGGAGCATGCCGTATCCGCGCATCGTCCAGGCGCCGGCGTTTTACCTTCATCCGACGATTCCCGCGGACGGGTCGGACCTCGCAGGCCTAACCTTCGGCGTCAACATGCCGGAGAAACCGAGCTCCTGGGGTTTCCACGGGCTTCTGCCGACGAACGCTTGGGTACATGTGGCGATAACGATGGGCGCGGCGAACGAGTACGATCTCGGAACGCCGAAGCTGTGGATCAACGGTGCCGAAGCCGAGGTCGGGATGAAAGGCAAGCCGCTGCCGACCGTTTACAAAGGCGGCACGGCGTGCCTCGGCAACGGGTCGAAAGGCGGAGACCGTCCGTTCGAGGGCGAGGTCGCCGACGTGCGCTACGAGCCGCGCATCCTTTCCGCCGACGAGATCGCCGCGCTCGCGAAGACGGCTCCCAACGGACAACCCCCAAAAAAGATCGTCCAGTCGTTCCACGACGAGCTTCCGATCGTGGACCTGACGCACGACGCGTTCCGCCAGACGGTGATCGCGATGGGCACGCCGGACGTCTACCAGGGACACCCCACCACGCTCCTCACGCCGGACGGCAAGACGCTCTTCTGCGTGTGGACGATCAAGCACGGCGGCGGGTGCGGTCCGGCCGCGCGGTCGGACGACGGCGGGCGCACGTGGACGCGCATCGACGACCTGCTGCCCGCGCAGTACAAGTTCCATCGCAACTGCCCCACCCTCCAGACCGTGCCGCGTCCGGACGGATCGGGCGTGAACTTCTGCGTATTCAGCGCCAACTGCCAGCCCGGGACGGGAGGCGGGCTGGGCATCCTGATGAGCTGCGACAACGGGAAGAGCTGGTGGGTCACGCCGCCCGCGCCGCACCTCTCGGCGGGGATGCCGCCGACGGGCTTCATGCCGCTCAAGGACGGCACGAGCGCGCTCTTCGGGCAGGTGTTCAAGTCGAAGGAGAAGGCGAATGACCGCCCGACCGACGACCAGGCGGTGTGGATGAGCGTCACGAAGGACGGCGGCTTCACGTGGGGCGCGCCGCGCATCGTGGCGGCGGCGGAGAACAAGAACCTCTGCGAGCCGTTCGCGCTGCGCTCGCCGGACGGCAGCGAGATCGGCCTCCTCATCCGCGAGAACCGCCACACCGCGCGTAGCATGATGTGCTTCAGCCGCGACGAGGGCAAGACCTGGACAACGCCAGTCGACACCTGCTGGGGCCTCACGGGCGACCGCCACGAGGGCGTGCAGCTGCCGGACGGCCGCTGGGTGGTGGCATTCCGCGACCGCGCGCTCGGCAGCAGCACGTACGGGCAGTACGTGGCGTGGGTCGGTACGTACGACGACTTGCGCAACGGCCGTCCCGGCCAGTACCGCATCCATCTGATGAAGAGCTGGAGCGGGACGAAGTACGGCGGATGGAAAGGCGACACGGGCTATTCGGGAGTGGAACTTCTGCCGGACGGCACGATCCTCTGCACCACGTACATCAAGCTGTTCCCGGACGAGCGCCTTCAGTCGGTTGCCTGCACGCGCTTCCGCATCAACGAGACGGACCGGCTTGCTTTCCCCCGATGACAAATCGCGTTTCGGGTTGAATGCGTTCGTCCTTGCGAAAAAGACGGGAATTTGATATCGTATCGCCAAGTACGATTGCATTGAGGTTTTGTGTGCGCGCCGCGTAAGCGGTGTGTGCCGTAAGAAGGAGCGCGAAATGAAAAGATTGTTCGCTTGTACGGCGACGATTGGCATCGTCGGCGTGATGGCGTTGTCGGCGGCGGACTACACGTGGCTGGCGAACCCGGTGAGCGGCACCTGGCTCACGGACGCGAACTGGGACCAGGGCGCGTGGGACGCGACGTCAACCGCCAACAAGGCCGTCTTCGGCGCGTCGTCGCAGACGGCCGTGGACGTGAACGGCGACGTGACCGTTCCTTCCGTTTCGGTGTCCGGCGCGGACTACATGTTCGGCGGCGCGGGCACGCTCACGGTGAACGGTTCGTTCAACGTGGCGGCCGGCAGTACGGTCACCGTGAACGGCCCGCTCGCGCAGGCGGCGCCGCTCGCCAATCGCTTCGTCAAGGACGGCGACGGCACGCTCGTCGTCAGGGGCGACTCGACGCTCGGCTACTTCGCCATCCACGGCGGAACCGTGAAGTTTGACGGCGGCATGCACGCCATCACCAACGTGTCCACGGGCGCCGGCGAAGCCGTGCAGGGACTCTCGCTCGCCAAGGGCACGATGGTCGTCGAGGGCGGCGCGACGGTCATGACGACGGCGGACTCGATGTACGCCGCCAACTCCGGCGTCGACATGTACGTCACGAACGGCGTCTTCAGCGTGTGGTCCCTGAAGAGCGACTACCTCAACGCGTTCAAGGACAACATCGGCACCTTCGCGCCGAGGCGCTCGCGGCTCACCCTCAAGGACGAGGGAACGTTCGTCGTGAAGGCATTCCGCATCTCCAAGGCCGCCAGCAACAGCTATCCCGACAATCCGGACGAGGTCTACCTCGGCCCGGGCGGACGGTTCGTGTTCCGAAACTTCGGCATGGACGAGTCGAACGGCAGCAAGTTCTACGCCACCATGAACCTCGACGGCGGCACGCTCATCACCACCAATACGCCGACCGACAAGGCGAACGGAGCCAAGCTCAACCGCTTCAGCGTCGGCGACAGGCACACCTACAAATGCTGGCAGAACGTGCACCTCTACGTCAAGGAGGGCGGTCTTACCATCGACACGCAGGGCGACTGCGACTCGTACTTCTACAAGGCGTTCGAGAGCGGCGCGGAGCACGACGGCGGCATCACGCTCACGGGCAAGCACTGCGCCTACCTGTACGCGACCAACTCCTACAACGGCGGCACCACCATCACGGGGGGCGTCTACTGCGCGATCGACTCCGACCGCTCGCTTGGCGCGGTCCCCGCCGAGCCGCCGGACAACGTGTTCATGCGGTCCAGT
>CAMNLN010000004.1 GCA_946543025.1 uncultured Verrucomicrobiota bacterium | reverse complement strand
CCGGACCATCTGGCCGCGCTCACGCCTCACTGGATCCGTCTTCTCCTGCCGCCGCACCTGGACGCGTCCGCGACGCGCTAGAACCGTCTTGCGCCGCTATCGCGTCCATGCTGGTTTGTGGTATACTTGTGGCATGAAAAACGAGCACGAAACGCCACGCTCGACCCGGATCTACCATCGGCAGATAGAGGAGGCACTGAACGACTCCTTCCAGCGGCGGACACTCGACAAGTTCGCCGTCGAGTACCGCGCCAGCCGCGACAAGGTCTTCGAGGAGATCGACGGGCGCGGACTCATCCGCCAGATCGCCGACATGAAGGACGCCGCCGCGCGGCATGTCGAGGAGCTGTACGCGAGGTTCAAGGCCGAGGCCGAGAAGCGCGGCGTTGTCGTCCACCGCGCGGCGGACGCCGTCGAGGCGCGGGAGATCATCGCGAAGATCGCGGAAGAGAACGGCGTGAAGACCGTCGTGAAGTCGAAGTCCATGACGGCGGAGGAAATCCGCCTCAACGCGTACCTGGAAAAGCAGGGACTGGACGTGTGCGAGACGGATCTGGGCGAATGGATCATCCAGCTGCGCGGGGAAGGGCCGTCGCACATGGTGATGCCGGCCATCCACCTCTCCCGGCGGCAGGTGGCGGAGGACTTCGAGCGCGTGACGGGCGAGAAGCAGGACCGCGAGGACGTGCAGCGGCTCGTGAAGGTGGCGCGCCGCGAGCTGCGCCCGAAGTTTCTCGCGGCCGACATGGGCATCTCCGGCGCGAACTTCTGCATCGCCGAGACGGGCAGCCTCGCCATCGTCACGAACGAGGGCAACGGGCGGCTCGTCAACACGATTCCGCGCGTGCACGTGGCGCTCGCCGGGCTGGACAAGCTGGTGCCGAAGATCGAGGACGCACTTACGGCCCTGCAGGTGCTGCCGCGCAACGCCACGTCCCAGCGCCTCACCTCCTACGTCACGTTCATCGACGGCGCGGGGCCGTGCGCGAAGAGCCCGACGGGGAGGAAGATCCTGCACGTCGTGTTCCTCGACAACGGCCGCACGGAGGCGGCGAAGGACCCCCTCTTCTCGCAGGTGTTCCGCTGCGTACGGTGCGGCGCGTGCGCGAACGTGTGCCCCGTCTTCCGCCTCGTGGGCGGCCATCGCATGGGGTACGTCTATATCGGCGCGATCGGCCTCGTGCTGACATACCTCTTCCACGGGCGCGACGTCGCGAAGACGCTCTGCCAAAACTGCATCGGGTGCGGCTCGTGCAAGGACGTCTGCTCCGGCGGCATCGACCTGCCGGCGCTCATCCAGGAGATCCGCGCGCGCTTCGGGCGCGAGGACGGGTCGCCATTGCCGGCGAAGCTCGCGTCGCTCGCCATGAAGAACCGGAAGGTGTTCCACGCGCTCCTCAAGTTCGCGCGCTTCTCGCAGAAGCCCGTCGCCGGCAAGGACGGCTTCGTGCGGCACCTGCCGATGGCGCTCTTCGGCAAGCAGGGGTTCAAGTCGCTGCCGGCGCTCGCGCCCAAGGCGTTTCGCGAGATGTGGCCCGCGATTCGTGATTCGAGGCCCGCGGTCAGCGGTCCGTGCGCAAGCTCGTCACAAGCCACGAACCACGAACCACGAACCACGAAGATCGCGCTTTTCGCCGGATGCGCGCAGGACTTCGCCTATCCCGAGCAGCTGGTAGCCGCGATGAAGGTGTTCAAGGCCGCCGGGGTGGAGGTGGAGTTCCCGATGGAGCAGACCTGTTGCGGCTTGCCGCTCACGATGCTGGGCGAGAGCACGACGGCGGCGGAGGTGGCCCGACAGAACGTGGCGGCGTTCGCGGGCGAGTACGACGCCATCGTCACGCTCTGCGCGAGTTGCGCGTCGCACCTGAAGCACGGCTACGCGCGCCTGCTGGGCGACGATCCGGCGACGGCCGCGTTCGCGGCGAAGGTGACGGACTTCAGCTCGTTCGTGCACGACGAGCTCGGCTTGGACGCCACGGTCGTCGCGCATGGCGACGAAAAGGTGGCGTACCACGCGAGCTGCCACCTCTGCCGCGAGCTGGGCGTGAAGGAGGCGCCGCGCGCGCTCATCCGGCAGGTGGCGGACTACGTGCCTTCGGCCGAGGAGGAGAGCTGCTGCGGGTTCGGCGGCACGTTCTCCGCGAAGTTTCCAGAGATCTCTGCGGAGCTGATGCGCAAGAAGCTCGCGAACGTGACGGCGTCCGGCGCGAAGCGGCTTGTCCTCGATTGCCCCGGCTGCGCGATGCAGCTGAAGGGCGGCGCGGACAAGCTCGGCCTCGACCTGAAGGTGACGCATATTTCCGAGCTGCTGGCCGAAAACCTCAAATGAAAGCGAGACAGAAATGAAACGAACGATCTGCGCAAGCGCGTTGCTGCTGGCGGCGGGAACGCTGTCGGCCGTGGAGCCCGACGCATTCCTCAACCCGTCGAAGGACCATCGCCCCGAGACGTGGTTCCATCTCATCGGCGGCAACGTGGCGAAAGGCGGCCTGGCGGCGGACCTTGACGCGGTGGCGTCCGCCGGAATCTCCGGCATCCAGCTCTTCCACGGCCAGTTCGGCGGGCCGTGGCCGGGCGTCTCGCCGCAGATTCCCTGCCTGAGCAAGGACTGGGACGACCTCATCCGCTTCGCCGCCGACGGCTGCGCGGCGCGCGGGCTCTCGTTCAAAATGCAGAACTGCCCCGGATGGTCGATGAGCGGCGGCCCGTGGATCGCCCCCTCGAACGCGATGCGCAACCTCACCTACTCGCGCACGGACATGGCGGGCGGCAAGCCCATGAAGCTGGCGTTGCCCGTCCCCGACTGGCAGATGGAGGCGCGCTTGAAGGCCGAAGACCTCGACTACCATGATCTCTTCGTGCTCGCGTTCCCCACGCCGGCCGGCGATACGCCGGAAGTGTTCGTGGCGAAGCCGGCGGAAAAGACGGACAAGGACGGTGTGCTGCGGCTCGTCTATCGCTTTCCGAAACCGGTCGCGTTCCGTGCGGTGGAATTGCCCTCGCCGCGCCAGATGAACCACGACTGGGCCTACGCCCCCGGCGCGCAGGTGAAGGTGAACGGCGGGCGTGCGACGCCGATTCCGCAGGGTTGCTGGCAGGACGTCGTGCCGTTCACCGTGGCTCTGGACGAGTTGCCGCCGGCGGCGGAATGGACGGTGGAGATCAAGCACGAGCATCCGATCAACGTGCCGTTCGTGCGCTTCCGCACGGGCGCGCGCCTGCACAACTGGGAGGGCAAGGCCGGCTGGACGCTGCGTGGACTGAGCGCGGACGTGGCAAAGCCCGTCCCCCCCGCGTGTTGCATCAGGGGCGACGCGGTCCTCGACCTGACGGACAAGTTCCGCGACGGCGTCCTCGACTGGACGCCGCCTGACGGCGCGTGGACGGTGCTGCGCATCGGGCACGTGAACAACGGCACGCGCAACGGCCCCGCGCCGAAGGAGGCGACGGGCTGGGAATGCAGCAAGATGGACCGCGCCGGCATCGATGCGCACTTCGCCGCGTACATCGGCCGCCTCGCGAAGGGGCCGCTCGCGGGCGGCAAGCTGAAGGGATTCGTGGTGGACAGCTGGGAGTGCCGCCGCCAGACCTGGACGCGGGCGCTGGAGGCGGACTTCCGCGCGGCGCGCGGCTACGATCTTCGCAGAAAGCTTCCGGCGGTGTTCGGTTGGGTGATCGACTCGCCGGAGAGGACGGAAGCCTTCCTGCGCGACTGGCGGCAGACGCTCGGCGAACTCGTGGAGAAGAACTACTACGCGCGCATGGACGAGCTGGCGCGCGCGTACGGCATGACGGCGCAGTACGAGACGGCGTTCGGCGACGTGGTGCCGGGCGACCTGATGGCGTTCTGGAAATATTGCGACACGCCGATGTGCGAGTTCTGGTTCCCGCGCGCCGATTCGAGCGTGGGGCAGGACGACTTCAAGCCGATCATCCCCTGCGCGAGCGCCGCGCACGTGTACGGCAAGCGGCGCGTGGCGGCCGAGGCCTGCACGTCCATGCGCCTCAAGTGGGACGAGGATTTCAAGAACCTGAAGGGGACGATCAACCACGCCTTCGCGCGCGGCGTGACGCACCTCGTGTTCCACACCTACACGCACAACCCGCGCACCGACTGGCTGCCGCCGGGCTCGAGTTTCGGGCACTGCATCGGCACGCCGTTCGTGAGGGGACAGACCTGGTGGAAGCACATGCCGGAGTTCACGAAGTGGGCGGCGCGCTGCGAGACGATGCTCGAGGCGGGGCAGTCCGCGAACGACATCCTGTGGTACCTTGGCGAGGAAGTCGGGCACAAGCCGAGCGAGAAGAGTCCGTTTCCGGAAGGGTACAAGTACGACTACGTGAACACGGACGCGCTGTTGAACCGCATCGTCGCGAAGGACGGGCTCTTCATGACGCCGGAGGGCGTGACGTGGAAGGTGCTGTGGGTTCCGGCGCGCCGGTGGATGTCCGACGCGGTGAAGGCGAAGCTGGCGCATTTCGCGAAATCCGGCGGTCGCGTCGTCTACGGCCCGGCGGCGGAGGTCGTCGAGGGGATCGCGCCCGACGTCACGTGCTCGGGCGAGGGGCCGACGGACTGGCGCCGGGGCGAGCGGCCGGTGGAGTGGCTGCATCGGCGCGACGCGACGGCGGACTGGTACTTCGTGGCGGCGAACGGCATGGATCCGTATGACGGCGAGGTGACGTTCCGCGCGGAGGGGAACGTCACCGTGTGGGATCCCGTGACGGGTGCGCGGTGGAGCCCCGAGATCCCGCACGCGGAGGAGAACAGCACGACGGTGAAGCTGTCCCTCGCGCCGGCGGAGGGCGTGTTCGTGGTGTTCGCGCGGGGAGGGGCGCAGCTCCCCGCGTCATCGACGGGCGGGACGCCCGGCGTCCCGGCAGACGGGTCGCTCAAGTGGAGGCTCTCGTTCCCCGCCGGCTGGGGGGCTCCGGCTTCATTGAAGCTGGACAATCTGGCGTCCTGGACGGAGCTCCCGATCGGCGAGGAGGGGCGGCACTTCGCGGGGACGGCCGCGTATGCGACCACTTTCGAGGCGAAGGCGGGCGAGGCGCTGACGCTGGACCTCGGCGAGGTGGAGACGGTGGCGGACGTGTTCGTGAACGGAAAGAAGGTTCGGACGCTCTGGGCGCCGCCGTACCGGTGCGCGATCGGCGAGTTTGCGAGGGACGGCGCGAACGAGCTGCGCGTCGAGGTCACGTCCACCTGGTTCAACCGGCTCGTTTACGACGCGGGCCTGCCCGAAGCGGAACGCAAGACGTGGACGATCGCCGGCCCGAAGAAGGGGACGCCGCTCAAGCCGTCGGGACTGCTCGGCCCCGTCGCGCTTCGCCGCAATTGAGGCGGGGTGGCGCGTGCGGCGTCTGCGCGGCGCTGGCTTTACGGCGACACGCTTGACAAGCCGCACGGGTTCGAGATTTCGTCGATCAAGGTCGATTTCTGACCGGACGAGGGCCCGGTCAGACCGCGACGAAGTCCGCGCCGCCCTTGTGGAACTGGCGATACTCCTTGCCGCCGAGGCGCTCGGGAATCGAGGAGACGCCGCCCGTCTTGAAGCCGGCGAAGCCGGTGTTGGCCTTCTGCATCTCGAAGTTGCCGCCCTCGAACGCGATCGCCCTGAAGAGCCCCTGCTGAGCCTTCGTGAGCTTCGCGCCAGGTTCGGGGATCTCCTCGCCGCGGGCGATGAGCGCCGCGAGGAACTTGCACTCCACGTCCATCTGCCCCGTGCGGTCCTTGCCGCTCTTGCAGTTCCAGCACGGCGTGCCGCCCATGAGGTGCGTCAGCACGGCGTAGCGGGCGGCCACCTTGTAGGCGTCGTGCCCGTCCTTGCGCTCGCCGCCTGCGGTCAGGATGGTCGCGCACTGGTTGAAGAGCGTCTTTACCGCTTCCCGCTTCGCCGCCGGGATGGTCGTGTCGTTGACGAACGCCCGCACGTGTGGCAGAAGGGCATGATGCGCCGCGTGGTTCATCGCTGCGGAGCGCGTCCAGCCGCCGGCGATGTCCGGGGCGATGCCGCTGAACTTCACGGCGCCGGCGTTGACGCCGAGGTTGAACGTGAAGATCTGGGGCCGGATGGTGATGTCCTGTCCGTTGTGCCGGAAGGTGACGCCCTCGCGCGCAACCGTGTCCCAGGCGGCCTTCTGCTCCATCAGCATCTGGCACTCGTCCGACACGCCGCCCTTCTGGAAGGTGTGGCGCGCGGAATCGGGCGTGAGCAGGGAGACGGACGTCATCAGAATGTTGATTTCGCCGTTCTGGATCCTCTGCGCGTTTGCGGGATCGGCGAGGAACGCCGCGATCACGGTCTCCTTCGCGCGATTGACGTTCGCCGCGGCGCGCTGCTGCGGGTCGGTGATCTCCCACGCGGAGTGGACGGCGTGACGGACGCCTCGGAACGCGGGTTCGGCGGCGCCGTCGAGCGAGAGCGACGAGACGGCGAGGTTCACGGCGTGATCCGTGTGCGCGCTGTGGCACATGTAGCCGTTGACGCCGTCATCGTATGTGTCGCCGATCGGGCCGGTCGCGTTCCCCTCCGGCGCGCCAATCCGCGCGCCAGGCACGATTTCGCTCTTGAGCGTGACCGGCGTGTTGCCGATGGCGGCGGTGAACGTCTTGCTGATCGTCGGCCAGGGACGCTCGTTGAGCGTCTGGCAGTAGCTGGCGAGCAGCTGCTTGGCGACGGACTTTTCCGCGAGTTCGGCCTTGCCGCCCGGCATGTTGGCCTTGATCATCCTGAGGAGGACCTTGGCGAGCTCCTTTTGGGCGTCCTTCATGACAGGGATGGAGGCGTCGAAGTTGGCGGGATTGGTGTTGATTTCGTTGATGACGGCGTCGATCGCCGTGCGCAGCGCAGGTTTTTGCGTCTCGTTCTTGAGCGTGTCCAGCAACTTGAGCGACGCGCCGTGCCACACGTTCTTGTAGTGCTGAATGTTCGCATCGCTGAGGGGCCGACCCTCCAGCAGCGTCTCCGTCTCGGCGACCTTCGCGTCGAGCGCCGCGATGAGCGCGGTCGCTTCCCGGGGAAACTTGTCGGAGACGCCGGCGGGGAGGTTCGTCTGGTTCGCGGCGTCGGTCAGCGCCGTCTTGATGGAGTCGACGCGCTCGCGGAAGTCCTGGAGCGAGTCGGCGTCGAGCGGCATTTCCCCGAGCGCGTCGACCGCGAGCATGCGGGACGTGAGGTAGTTCTGCACGTACTCGCGCCCGTCGTCGCCGTATCCGCCGATGTCTGCCTGCGTGATGGTGCCCGTCTTGAGACGGAGGTCTGCGGCGCCGGCATGCGCGAGGGCGTTCGCGCGGAGATTGTTTGCGCGATCGATGACGGCGCTGATCGTCGACCCCACGAGCTTGGACGCGGGGGAGAGTCCGACGTCTTTGAGGGCCTGCTGCGCGAGCGTGGCGCCGTACTTGGCGCTCAGCGTGCGGGTGAAGTCCGTCATCACGGCCTGGCGGGCGTTCTTTGCGGAGCTGGTGTTGAAGAAGCGCGCGAAGAATCCGACCTGGTTCGAGGCTTGCTCGAGCTCCGGGTTGCCCTGGCGAATGGCGACTTCGGTGTTCGCGTGCTGCGTTGCCCAGTTCTGGTAACGTGTAATGTCGATCGGCATGGGGATGCCTCCCTGAATTAGGGGTTGATGACCATGTTGTCGTTTCCGGCGAAGGCGTCGTCCTCGTCGTCGTCGGTTTCGGCGCTCACCGAAGCCTCGGCGACAAGTCCCTCGAGCCGCTCCTTCCATGCGGCCTGCAGCTCAAGGAAGCGCTTGAAGATCGATTCGAGCGTCTCGTCCGTCGCGTCGGCGAGCGGAAGCGGGTAGATGAGCACGACTTGCTCGAGGTCGGCGTTCCAGGAAAGCGTTGCGCCGAGCGTCTTCTCCCAGTAGAAGTTGGCCGTGAGGAGTTCCCGGAACACGTCGGCGTGGGCGGCGTCCGGGACTTCGCCCAGCAGCGCGACGAAGTCGAGCTCGTTCAGGTTGACTCGTTCCTGGAGAACGAGCGGACGACCGTCGGCCAGCTCGAGCGAACAGGTTCCGTTGTCGTCGAGCGCGAGATTGAACCCGTTCTTTTGGCCGAGTTCCTTGAGTGCCTGCGCGAGGTTGTCCATGATCTCTTGTCTCCTTCTTGTGCGTTTGGTTTGATGGTTTGTCATAAAAGTTCTCGCTTTGTCCTGTCTACACGGCTGAGCGGACAAGGTTACAGCGTCTTGGCGATTTTTTAGAAGAGCGTCATTTGGCCGGGGAGGTCGGAGAGCTTCTTTCGGGGGCGGCGCACCACCTTGGGGGCGTTGACGTCGAGGTCGTTCGCCTCCAGGTTCTTGAGAATCTGGTCGGCGCGGTCCACGACGGCGCGCGGGAGGCCGGCCATCGCGGCCACGTGGATGCCGAAGCTGCGCTCGGCGACGCCGGGCGCGATGCGCCGCAGGAACACGACGCGATCGCCGTCCTCCTTCACGCGCACGGTGTAGTTCTTGATGCCGTGGAACTTCTCCGCGAGGTCGGTGAGCTCGTGGTAGTGCGTGGCGAAGAGCGTCTTGGCCTTCACCTTCGGGTTCTCGTGGAGGTACTCGGCCACGGACCACGCGATGGAGATGCCGTCGAAGGTGGAGGTGCCGCGGCCGATCTCGTCGAGGACGATGAGCGAGCGGGGCGTGGCGTTGTTGAGGATGTTGGCGGACTCCTGCATCTCCACGAGGAAGGTGGAACGCCCGCGCGCGAGGTCGTCGCCCGCGCCGATGCGGGTGAAGACGCGGTCGAGCGCGCCGAGGCGCATGGACGAGGCGGGCACGAACGAGCCGGCCTGGGCCATGATGGCGATGGTGGCCACCTGCCGGAGGTAGGTGGACTTGCCGGCCATGTTGGGGCCGGTGATGAGCATGATCTGGTCCGTGGAGCCGTTGAGCTTCGTGCCGTTGGGGACGAACGGCTCGGCGTCGGGCAGCTGCTCGATGATGGGATGGCGGCCGTCGGCGATCTCGAGGACGTCGGATTCGTCCACGACGGGTCGCACGTAGCCGGCGGCGAGCGCGCGGTCGGCCAGCGAAAGGATCGCGTCGAGGTCGCCGAGCGCGGCGGCGGTCTGCTGGATGGGGGCCGTGCGAAGCGCCACCTGGGCGACGACGTCGCGGAAGAGGTCGGCCTCGAGCGCGTAGGCGCGCTCCTGCGCGCCCATCACCTTGCGTTCGTACTCGCGCAGCTCGGGCGTGGTGAAGCGCTCGGCGTTCGTGAGCGTCTGGCGGCGCTCGTATTCGGGCGGCGCGGAGACGGCGGCGGCCTTGGAGATCTCGATGTAGAAGCCGAAGACGGAGTTGCGGCGCACGCGGAGGGTCTTGATGCCGGTGCGGGCGATCTCGGCCGCCTGGTATTCGGCGATCCACTGGTGGCCGGCGGCGGCCATCTGGCGGAGTTCGTCAAGTTCCGCGCTGTAGCCGGGGGCGATGAGGTTGCCCTCGGTGAGGATGACGTTCGGCTGCTCGCAGATCGCGCGGTCGACGAGGGCGACGACGTCGGTCTCGGGGGAGAGCCTGTCCTTGATGGAAGCGACGAATCCTCCTTCTTTTGCGAGACGCGCGTCGTCCAGCTCGCGCCTGACGTCGGCCACGGGGCGGAGAGAGGCGGCGAGGGCGCGGAGGTCGCGCGCGTTGGCGCGGCCGGAATCGACCTTCGCGATGAGGCGTTCCAGGTCGCGGACGCCGCCGAGGCGCTCGCGCAGGGTGGAGAGGCCGATGCGGTCCCTGACGAACGCCTCCACGGCGTCGAGGCGCGCGTTCACGGCGTCGGCGCGGCGGAGAGGCTGGCGAATCCAGCCGGCGAGGCGGCGCGCACCCATGGGCGTGCGCGTGACGTTGAGGACGCCGAGGAGCGAGGCCTCCCGGACGACGCCGTCGCCCGGAAGGAGCGCGAGGTGGCGGATCGTGCCCGCGTCGAGCGCAAGGAAGTCGGCCGATTCGCGCAGGCGTATGCTGCGCACGTGGTCGACGGCGTGGCGGAGGGTGACGTGGACGTAGTGGAGAAGGGCGCCGGCGGCGCAGACGAGGTCCGTCTTGCCTTCGAGGCCGAAGCCGTCGAGGGCGGTGACGTTGAAGTGGCGCAGCAGCTCCTCGCGCGCGGCATCGTGGCTGAAGGTCCAGGCGTCGGCGTGGGAAGTGTTCTTGACGGCAGTCTGAAGGATCGATTCCTCCGGACGGTCGTCGACATCTTCCGCGTCGGGTCTGGGAAGGACGAGCTCGGCGGGGCGGTAGCGGGCAAGGGCGTCTGCGAGCTTCTCGGCGGAGTCGAACGGCTCGACGGCGAACTCGCCGGTGGAGAGGTCCAGAAGGGCGAGGCCGAGGCCGGAGACGGCGGCGATGTAGCAGTTGGCGTCGGCGTCGAGGAGTCCGTCCTCGGTGACGGTGCCGGGGGTGACGATGCGGGTGACCTCGCGACGGACGATCATGCCCTTCTTGACGGTGCGGGGATCCTCCATCTGGTCGCAGAGCGCGGCCGTCTTGCCGGCGCGGATGAGCTTGGCGAGGTAGGCGTCGAGCGCGTGGTAGGGAATGCCGCACATCGGCTGCCCGGCGCGCTGGGTGAGGGTGGCGCCGAGGATCGGGGAGGCGACGACCGCGTCCTCGCCGAACATCTCGTAGAAGTCGCCGAGGCGGAACATGAGAATCGCGCCGGGCGGCAGGTCGCGCTTGATGGCGCGATATTGCCGCTGCATGGGAGTGAGCTCTATCTTCTCCATGTTATTCCTGTTTCGATGGCTTTCAGTATAGCATAAAATCGGGACTTTGAAACGCCGCCGTTTTGTGGTAGAATACATGCCGTTTCGCGCCGGCATAGCGTAGTGGTAGCGCAGCGGTTTTGTAAACCGCTGGTCGGGGGTTCGAATCCCTCTGCCGGCTCCATTTCTTTTGCATTGGACGATGACGGCGTTTGGCGTAGCAAAGTTCAGGGGCTTCCTGGTGGTGGCCTCCTTCTCGATGGTGATCGAGTTCCTGATGGGACTCGCGGACAGCGTCATTGCCGGACACGTCCTGGGCGAGAAGGCTCTCGCGGGGCTGAACCTGCTCCAGCCGCCGATGAACGTCGTTTCCTTCGTCGCCTGCCTGCTGGGCACGGGCACGGCCATCTGCTTTTCGCTGGAGACGGGGCGCTTCAACCGGGACCGCGCCGCCGAGATGTTCTCGCAAGGGCTCTGGAGCGCGATCCTGCTTGGGGGCATCGGCGTGCTCGCGTTCGCCCTCGGCCGCGACGCCTTCCTGGGCCTGTTCGGCGCGACGGCGGACGAGCTGGGCTACGCCGTTCCCTACTGGAACTGGTTCATGGTGTGCGCCCTCCTCGAGCCGGTGGCCGTGCTGCTCGCGAACTCCGTCTACGCGGACGGCGGCACGCGGCTCTGTTTCTGGTCGTACGTCGCCCAGCTCGGCAGCAACTGCGGCATTTCGTTCGTCCTCTGCAAGATGATGGGCATGGCCGGTTGCGCCATCGGCACCATCGTCGGCAACACCCTGGCGATCGCCATCCTCTCCACCCACTTCCTGCGGCGCGCGCATACGCTTCGGCTCGTGCGCCACTTTTCGCTCGGCGACCTCTGGCACATCTGCAGCATCTCGTTCGGCGATGCGAGCGTGCGCCTCTGCTGGGCCGCTCTCTTCGCCTTGCTGAACGTGTTCGTCATCCGCCACTACGGGGCCAAGATGCTGCCGGTGCTGAGCGTCGTCCTCGCGGTGCTGGGATTTTCCGAGGCGTTCAACGGGCCGGCGAACGCCGCACAGCCGATCGTGGGGGTCTATCTTGGCGAACAGAACACGGTGGGCGTGCGCACCGTGATGCGCGCCGCCACGCGCATCACGCTGATCGAGGGTGCGGTCGTTTCGCTCGTCCTCCTCTGCTGGCCGCAGCTGATGGTGAAGCTCGTGGGCATCGACGAGCAGGCGCTCGTCGGCCCGGCCTGCACGGCGGTGCGCCTCGTCTCCTGCGGCCTCGTCTGCACGGCGCTGGGGTTTCTGTTCAACTCCTATTACCTCTTTATCGAGAAGGAGGGGCTGGCGTGCGCGCTGACGGCCCTGCTCAATTTCGTCGTGCCGGTGGCGCTCTATCCGGTTCTCGGGTGGACGTTCGGGATCAACGGCGTGTGGGCGGCGCTTGGCGCGGCGCCCGTCGTGACGATCCTCGTCTTCGGCGGGTTCCTGCTCTGGCGCTACGGGCGGCGGCAGTTCCCGCTGCTGCTGCCGACGGATCGTGACGCGAACCTGCGCGTGTTCAACCTGACGCTCGTCGACCGGGAGATCGCGGAAACCTCCTCCGCCGTCTCTCGCTTCCTCGCGAGCCGGAACTTCCCCGAGGCGACCGTGTTCCGCGCGGCGCTCATGGTCGAGGAGGTGTTCATGGCGGTGAAGGACCGCAACGGGGCGAAGAAGATTCACGGCGAGGCGACGCTGGACGCCAACGACGGCGGCCTGGCCCTGATCCTCCGCGACGACGGCGAGGTGTTCGACATCACGGACGCCGACGCGCGCATCACGTCCCTGCGGGCGTACCTCGTCGCGTCCGTCATGGAGGCCATGCCTGGGCGGATGAACCTCACCACCACCGGCTACAACAGGAACGTCTTCAAGTTCAACGGCAGACGCCTCACACTCAACGACACGAAAGGAAAAGAAGAATGATCGCATCGAAGACCCTCGACGGAAACAAGCTGACGGTCGCCCTGGACGGGCGCATCGACACGCTCACGGCCCCGCAGCTCGAGACGGAGCTGGCGCCCCTGCTCGACGGCGTCGCCGCGCTCGTCCTCGATCTGACGCAGGTCGCCTACATCTCCTCGGCCGGCCTGCGCGTGCTGCTGTCCACGCACAAGAAGATGCTGGCCGCCGGCGGCTCGCTGACGATCGCGAACGCCGTCCCCGCCGTGCGCGAGGTGTTCGACATCACCGGCTTTTCCGACATCCTCACGCTCGCCTGACATGGACAGCCAGACCAAAGATGCGGGCACTGCGCCTTTTTCGCAGGAAAAGACCGTTCCGGCCGCTGCGGCGGCGATGCCGGGCCTGGTCGCGTTCCTTGAAGGCGCGCTGGAGTCTGCAGGCTGTCCGCCAGCCATTTCCACGAAGCTCATGATCTGCCAGGACGAGATCGCCTCCAACGTGATGAAGTTTTCCAAGGCGAGCGAACTCACGGTGCGGCTCGAGCATGACGCCGGCGCGTGGTGCCTGGCGTTCATCGACGACGGCACGCCTTGGAATCCGCTCACGCACGACGATCCGGACATCACCCTCTCGGCCGAGGAACGGCCGATCGGCGGGCTGGGCCTGCTGATGGTGAAGAAGATGATGGACGAGGTGACCTACGCGCGCGAGGGCGGGGCGAACGTCCTGCGCCTGCGGATCGCCGGGCGATAGTCGTCCGGCTTGTCGTTTTTTATGATATACTAGCGCGGAATGAAAGCCACTGTCGACCATCGCGCGCGCAAGCACGTCATCATCGCGAACGCCATCCGCCTGTTCGCGCGGCAGGGCTATAACGACGTCACGTTCCAGGATCTTGCCGACAGCTGCGGCGTGGCGCGCACGATCCTCTACCGCTACTTCAAGAACAAGCGGCAGATCTTCGACGCGGCCATCCTGCTCGTCCTCCAGCGCGTCGTCCAGAAGCACGCCGAGATCATGCACGCGAAGCTTCCCTCGTCCGTCCGCCTCCGCCAGATCTGCACGGCCGTGACGGCCACGCTCTTCGACAACCGCGAGTTTCTGGCCGTCATCATCGACTTCGTGATGGCCATGAAGCGCGGCAAGCACGACATGACGCGGCGCATCATGACGTTCACGATCGGCCTCAAGCGCATCCTGCACACGCTGCTCGTGGGCGGCATCCACCACGGCGAGTTCCGCGCCGACGCGAACCCCGACGTCTACACCGACCTCCTCTACGCCCAGTTCGAGAGCGCCGTCCTTCGCCTCACCGTGAGCGGCGATCCGTCCGTGACGGACGTCGTCAACCGCATCGACGAGATCCTGAAGGGGCTGGCTCGGAAATGACGCCCGCCTGGTCGATCCACCCAGACGACTGGAAGCCGCTCCTCACGGCGCGCGGCCTGCGCGCGTTCCGCGCCGACCAGATCCTACAGAGCCTCTACCGCGACTGGGTCATGGACTGGGACGCCGCCACCACGCTTCCGAAAGACTTCCGCGAGACGCTGAAGGCGGAGTTTCCCTTGCGCGTCCCCGAGGTGCTGGCGCAAGACCGCGCGGACGACGGTACGACGAAGCTTCTGCTGGGCCTCTCGGACGGCAATTCGGTGGAGACGGTGGTGATTCCCGCGAAGGGGCGCTTCACGCAGTGCGTCTCCACGCAGGTGGGCTGCGCGATGGGCTGCGCGTTCTGCGCGTCCGGCAGCAAGGGGCTCGTCCGCTCCCTCGCCGCCGACGAGATCGTGGCGCAGGTGATGACGGCCCAGCATCTCTTCGCCTCGCCGGAGAACAGGCGGCAAGGCTCGGGCCTCTGCCTCACGAACCTGGTGGTGATGGGGATGGGCGAGCCGTTCGCGAACTACGACGAGACGCTGCGCGCACTCAAGGTGCTGAACGCCGGGAAGGGGCCGAACCTCGGCGCGCGCCACATCACGCTCTCCACGTGCGGCATCGTGCCCGGATTCGCGCGGCTGGCGGCGGAAGGGTACCAGTTCGAGCTCTCCGTCTCGCTCCACGCGCCGAACGACGAGCTGCGCTCGCGGCTGATGCCCGTGAACAAGAGGTGGCCCATCGACGAGCTGCTGGCCGCCTGCCGCGACTACACGCGCGCGACGGGCCGCGTGATCACGTTCGAGTACACGCTCGTGAAGGGCCTCAACGACTCGCGCGCCTGCGCAGAGGAGCTCGTCCGCCGCCTCAAGACGCTGCCTTCCTGCAAGGTGAACTTGATCCCGCTCTCGCCCGTGGACCATCGGCCCGACTTCCAGACGCCCGACGAGGCGACGCAGCTCGCCTTCCTCGACGTGCTCATGAAGGCGCATGTCCAGACGATGCTCCGCCGCAGCCGCGGCAAGGACGTGGCCGCCGCCTGCGGACAGCTCCGCCTTCGGACGGCAGGCAAGGGAGGAGGAGTGGAGACGCCGTGCAGGAGCTGAAGCCAGGGTTCGTCGTCGGCTCGTACCGCGTCGTCCGCGCGCTGGGCGCGGGCGGCATGGGGGCCGTCTACGAGGTCGAGCACGTGACGCTCGGCGTCCGCTACGCGCTCAAGACGTTCACGCTGGAGAAGGGTCACGCCGAGCTGTTCCGCAAGCGCTTCCTCGCCGAAGGACGCCTCCTCGCGCGGCTCCACCACCCGAACCTCGTGCGCGTGTTCGACCTCGCCTGGGACGAGGAGAACGGCCTGCTCTACTACGTGATGGACCTTGTCCTCTACAAGGACGGCGAGGCGTATACGCTCGCGGACGTCGAGCAGGGCAGCGCGGACGAAGAGCATCTCGTGCAGTGGTTCGGCGAGCTTTGCCAGGCACTCGCCTACGTCCACGCCCAGGGTATCGTTCACCGCGACATCAAGCTCAACAACATCCTCCTCGCGCCGGAGCGGCACGTCGTGCTTTCCGATTTCGGCATCTCGAAGGTTCTGGGCGACAGGCTGCGCACCGATCTCGACGTCACCCAGACGATGGTTTCCACGACGGACGCCGTGTCGGGCGGCAAGCTCATCATGGGCACCAAGGGCTACATGGCGCCGGAGGTCCTGCGCGGCGAGGAGGTGACGCCCGCGGCCGACGTCTACTCGCTCGGCGTCGTCTTCTTCAAGCTGCTCACGGGCGTGTGGTACGACAGGAGCCTCGTTTCGCGCGGCCGGGCCGACCTCAACCTGCTGCGGCATTTCGAGAACCGCTGGCAGGAAATCCTGCCGCAGATGCTGGACGAGGACCCCGCCAAGCGTCCGCTCGACCTCGAGAAACTTGCCGCTCGCCTGACGGCATCGCCCGCCGCGTCGCGCCGCCCGTGGGCGTGGGTGGCGGGAATCGCCGCCGCGCTGGGCGTGGCGACCGGCGCGTATCTTTTGCTATCGCCGCCGGGCGGACGGGCGGCAAGGCCCGCGCAGACGACGGTCCAGGCCGAGGACGTCGCTTGGCTGGACCAGGCGTTCGCCGTGCCGGGAGACATCCGATGAGCAGGATCCCGGATACGCCCGTCACCCTCATCGCGCGCATGGCCGCGCAGGTCACCGGCGAGGACGAGGCGACGTGGGTGAAGTTCTTCGAGCTGTACCAGCCCGTAATCCGGCATTTCGCCGAGTTCGCGGGGGCACGGTCCGACACGGACGACGTGGTGCAGGACGTGATGGTGAAGCTCGTGGACGTCTTCCGCAGCGGCGCCTACCGCCCCGAGAAAGGGCGTTTCCGCGCGTTCCTCGCCACGATCACCCGCCGCGAGGTCATCAACCGCTGGCAGAAGGCCCAGGCGCGCGCGGCGGACCGCCATGTCTCGCTCAACCGCACCACTGCGCAGGAGATTGTCGTGCAGCCCGAGGCGGCGGCGATCCTGGACGCGAAGTGGCGGCTGGCGCAGCATGCCGCCGCCGTGGAGCATGTGCTCACGCGCACCGCGCTCGCGCAGAGGTCGAAGGACGTCTATCGGGCCTACGTGTTGGAGGAGCGGCCCATCGGCGAGGTCGCGCAGGCGTTCGGCGTCTCTCGGAACGTGGTCTCGCAGATCAAGACCCGCGTCGACGCCATGATCGCCGACTTCGAGGCAATGCTCAGGGACTGAATTTTGATAACCACGGAATACACGGAAACGCGCTTCGCGCGGCACGGAAGGAGGTTGTCGGAAGGCATCCTTCGGACTTTCCAACCGAAATAATTCCACCCGTCTTTCGTGGAGTCGCGAGTTGAAGGCGGCTTTCTGCGCAACGCGCAATCTTCGTCAGTCGGACTCTCCAACCGCAATAATTCCACCCGTCTTTCATGAAGTCGCGAGTCGAAGGCGGCTTTCTGCGCAACGCGCAATCTTCGTCAGCCATTTCCGTGCCGCCGAAGGCGTTTCCGTGTCTTCCGTGGCAACATCATCCACAGAATTCTTGGGACTTCAAAGCTTTTTGTGGGGGCCGTAACCACGGAATACACGGAAACGCGCTTCGCGCGGCACGGAAGGAGGTTTCCGAAGGGCGGCCTTCGGGCTTTCCAACCGCAATAATTCCACCCGTCTTTCGTGGAGTCGCGAGTTGAAGGCGGCTTTCTGCGCAACGCGCAATCTTCGTCAGTCGGACTCTCCAACCGCAATAATTCCACCCGTCTTTCATGAAGTCGCGAGTCGAAGGCGGCTTTCTGCGCAACGCGCAATCTTCGTCAGCCATTTCCGTGCCGCCGAAGGCGTTTCCGTGTCTTCCGTGATAAGATATCCAGCAGAACTCTTCGAAGAGCTTCTTTCTCTCGTAGGCTTGGTTTCATCCTGGTTTTTATCCTTGGCGGCCGTTCCGGCTTTGTGCTATACTCGTTCCCATGAAAGAGTATCTAATCTTCAAGGATGAGACATACGCTATTCGTGGCGCAATCTACGAAGTGTATAAGACGCTTGGAGGCGGATATCTCGAAGAGGTTTATCAAAATGCGCTAGAGGAGGAATTTGCGTTGCGGCATATTCCGTTTGCCGCCAAAAAAATGCTGAATGTCACCTACAAAGGACGTGACTGCGGTGTATACGTGCCGGATTTCCTTTGCTACGGTATGATTATCGTTGAAATCAAGGCCGTCGAAGCGCTTCATGAAAAACATTCCGCGCAACTCATGAACTACATGAAGGCGACAGGATGCAAGCTTGGGCTTCTCGTCAACTTCTGTGCCTATCCGAACGTCGATATCCGTCGCCGCGTCCTCTAGCTGTTGACGGCTGTGGCAGCAACAGGCAAGAGATTCGACGGATGTGGCTGTGATGCGCGAAGCTCCCGTTCCTTAGCCATTTCCGTGCCGCGCGAAGCGCGTTTCCGTGTTTTCCGTGGTAAAACCTGACGGCGGCAAAAAAATGATAAGCTACTGTCATTCCCGCGCGCGGATCCTGTATCACCTTATACAAGCACGACGAACAACGAACAGAACGGAGCAAGAAACATGAAAAGACTTCTCTTGTCGATCGCGGCGACGCTCGCCCTCGCGGCGGTCGCCATGCCCACGCGGGATGAGCAGAGGAAAGCCGCCCCGATCGTGGCCGAGCTGATGAATCCCCTCGTGGCCGACTTCAGGGCCAAGAAGAAGACCGCCGCCGAGGTGGGCGACGTGGCCATGACCTACGCCAGGGAGGCGAACACCGAGGCCGCCAAGTTCCTGCTCCTGAAAGGCGCCATCTGGTACTTCGCTCAGGCCAAAGAGGACGCCAAGGCCGTCGCCGCCATCGCCGCGCTCGGCACCGAGGTGAAGGAGCTGCCGCCCGAGGTCCTGCGCAACGACGTCCTCAAGCCCGCCATCGACCACGTGAGCGAGCAGAACGTGCCCGGACTCTTCGCGCAGTTCCGGTCGGCGTCCGCGCTGATGGAAATCGCGAAGCTGGGGCCGTCCGTCCGGCGCAACAAGGCCGACGAGCCCACGCGCCGCCGCTACGCGGAGCTGCTGGTGGTGACGGGCGACTGGAAGGGCGCGCTGGACGTCTTCGCGCAGCTGGATGACGCCAAGGACGCGGCGCAGGCCGAGTCCGTCGGCAAGACGCTCGCCCCGGCGGGCGACTTCTGGTGGAACTACAGGCCCACGGAACCCACGGCGGCGAACGCGATCAAGGCCCATGCCGTGGCGCTCTACCGCAAGGCCATCGCCTCTGGCGAGCTGACCGGCCTCAAGAAGGTCGTCGCCGAGAAACGCATCGCCTCGACGCCGTTCGCCGACAGTTTCGCGGCGGCAGAAACCGCCACCGCTCCCGCGCCGTCCGCCGCACCGTCCGCCAACGCCCTCTACTGCGTCGTCGACCTCTCGGCGGGGCCCAATGCGAGCAAGTATCCCGTATCTTACCTCGCCGCCGAACCGAAGGGCGGCTGGACGGACGAGTACAAAACGAAGAAACTCGTCCTTCGCCGCATCGAGCCGGGCAAGTTCATGATGGGCGGCAAATACGAGGTGACGCTCACGAAGCCGTTCTACATGGGCGTCTTCGAGGTGACTCAGAAGCAGTACGAGCTGGTGACGGGAAGCAATCCATCTGAATTCAAGGGCGATACGCGACCCGTTGAAAGGGTTTCGTGGGATGCGATTCGCGGCGACTCCGCCACCTACAACTGGCCAAGTTCAGCGAATGTCGATCCGTCGACATTCATGGGCAAGATCCAGGCGCGCACGGGCCTCAACTTCGACCTGCCTACCGAGGCACAGTGGGAGTACGCCTGCCGCGCGGGAACGACGAGCCCATACAACAACGGCGGCGACTCCGAGGCCGACTTGAGGAAACTGGGGCGCTTTATGTTCAACCAGAAAGCGCGAGTCTATAAGGAGTCCGATGCGGATTTCGCTCGGCACGAGCCGGACGGCAAGGGCGGTTGTCTGAAGGCGCACACGGTTGTCGGCTCGTACCTGCCAAACGCATGGGGTCTTTACGACATGCACGGGAACGTATGGGAGTGGTGTCTGGATGTACATGGAAATCTGCCTGGAACGACAGATACTGCCGATGTTTCCTCAAAGACACACCGAAGGCTGCGTGGCGGCAGTTGGAATAAGGGCGCAGACCGCAGTACCTCGTCAGGGTTAAGTCACTTTCCCCCGTCGAGCAAGCTCGATGATTACGGCTTCCGCCTCTGCATGAATCCCGAAGGCCTCGTTGGCACTTCTGCTCGGGGAAGCGGCACTCTTGCCGCTTCAGGCGCCCTCTACTGCGTCGTCGACCTCTCGGCGGGGCCCAATGCGAGCAAGTATCCCGTATCTTACCTCGCCGCCGAACCGAAGGGCGGCTGGACGGACGAGTACAAAACGAAGAAACTCGTCCTTCGCCGCATCGAGCCGGGCAAGTTCATGATGGGCGGCAAATACGAGGTGACGCTCACGAAGCCGTTCTACATGGGCGTCTTCGAGGTGACTCAGAAGCAGTACGAGCTGGTGACGGGAAGCAATCCATCCCAGCACAAGGGCGACATGCGGCCCGTCGAAAAGGTCTCGTGGAACGCGATTCGCGGCGACTCCGCCACCTGCAACTGGCCGAGTTCCGTTAACGTCGATTCTTCGACGTTTATTGGGAAGATCCAGGCACGCACGGGCCTCAACTTCGACCTGCCGACCGAGGCGCAATGGGAGTACGCCTGCCGCGCGGGGACAACGAGCAAATACAACAACGGTGGCGACTCCGAGGCTGATCTGAAGCAGCTTGGGCGTTTCGTTCTCAACCAGAAAGCGCGCGGCCATAAGGAGTCCGCTGAGTCTTTCGCCAAGCACGAGCCAGACGGCAAGGGCGGCTGTATGGATGCGCACACGATAGTCGGCTCCTACCTGCCGAACGCCTGGGGGCTTTACGACATGCACGGGAACGTCTGGGAGTGGTGTCTGGATTGGCACGGCGACTTGTCAAGCGAGGTGACGGATCCTATTGGTCCTTCTTCTGGGGCGAGCCGGGTGGTTCGCGGCGGCTGCTGGGACTGCGATGTGGATTTCTGCACCTCGTCCTCTCAGCGTGATTTCCGCCCATTGCACGGCTTCAGCAGCATCGGCTTCCGCCTCGCCCGAACCCTGTCAAAATAGGCCGTGGTTTGGTAGGGGCGGCGTTCCATCGCCGCCCGCGGCGACGGACGGCGGTGGAACGCCGTCCCTACCGGTATTTGCAAGAGCCGCAGTGATCCTAATTTACCTTTGAGAAGAAACGTTGGTGTGAACTGCGCGGTTTTTCAGGAATCGTCAGCAGCAGCTTGCCTTCTGCTACGAGCGGCAGGACGAATTCCGACATGGTGTAGTAATGCGACATCCCCGTGAAAGTCACCAGTTCGCCACGCGACCGAGGTACACGACAATACGCGATGATGCTGTCCTTCGGACTTGTGGGATCGAACACGGCGTGTGTCAGTTCCCTGGCAGTCTCGCTATTGCGGAACACGATGCGAAACTCCCCCTTTAGGTTGATAAACACTGGAGGGGGGATGCCGTGTGCCTTGCACGCCTCGAACATGGCAGGAATCCCTGAATAGCGGTTCTCGGTGATGTTGAGGTCTTCAAGCATGTTTGCCAGCAAAGGGTTGCGGGTTTCCGGCATTACATGGCCCAATTCGTCCACAGTCACGTCGCCGAACAGACCGCCCTCGTTGATGACTTCAAGCCTGTCCTCGTACATCTCGATTCGGATGGGCGTGTTTTCCGTGTATGAGCTGTAGTCGCGATGGACAAGGGCGTTCAGGATCGCTTCTCTTACGGCCGACAATGGATATTCGGTCTTGTCCACGCGCCGACCTTCCGCCGTGATGGACGTGTTGACGCGGCTGTTTCGACGGACAAACTCAACCGCCTCTTCCAGCATGTCGGAAATCGGCCCCGTCAGGCGACGATTGTCTATGAACCGCCGTCCGTCACCCTCGACGACCGCTCCAAGCATTGTCCCGGGAACACGAATGGCCGTAATGCAGAGTTGTGGGAAAAACTGCTGGGGGTAGTCCGAAAAAACCATCAGACCCGCAATCGTGGGAGATCCTTTGGCGACTACGCCCGTCCTTTCAAGGATGTCAGGGTGCGTGAGGCTGGCGGCAAGCTTGGGTTTGCTGCGTCTAATCGACTCGAGGTAACGCTCCCCCCTGCCGTTATTCAGCATATCGGGCGATGCCCCATTCACAGGCCGAGCGTCGTTGCGAATACGCTCGCGAAACGCCTCAAGGTTGTATACCTCGTATTCCGTCATGTGTTCGTCAGAGTCGCCAACGCGCACAAACGATCCACGGACGATGCCAGCCCCCTTGTAGTGAACGGGACGAAGCGATATCTTGACTGATGGAATTTCGGCCGAAACCAATGTTTTGCCTTCAATTTCCGTAACTGTGAAAAGTGCACGTACGACCGGCTCCATCTGGTTGCATTGTTGCGTTACTTTGTGTTGGAGGTCGTGTGCGTCATAGACGCCACAAAGCTCAAACTCGTTGTGTTCGTCTAGGCCAAAGACGATTGTGCCTCCTGATGGTTGATTTGAAAAAGAGGATAGGGTGTCAAACAAAGACTCCGGACATCCGTATTGCGCGGATTTCACCTCAATGGTCTGTCCTTCTGCTTTCTGCTTTTCGTTGGCGGATTTCGCCAACAAGCTTGTCAAGTTCGCCAACTGTCATTTGTTTTCTCCAAGATTTCGCCAACAGTATAGCAACATCTCGCCAACTCGTCAAATGTAACAAAGGCTATCGTGCTGTCAAATGCCGCCCGCAGCGACGGACGGCGGTGGAACGCCGTCCCTACCGGTATTTGCAAGCGCCTCCAAGACGGCGGACTGCCGTGCCGCCACGACATCAAGCCAACCTCGGAACCCTCCAGGACTCTTAGGATATCCAGGACCTCCAAGACAGACAAGACGCTCAAGACTCCCAGGACACCCAGGACCTCCAAGACGGGCAAGACGCTCAAGACACTCAGGACATCCCAGGACCTCCAAGACCAAGACAGCCGCCCAAGCCCCCAAATCAGCCACGATTGCGCGGCGCGCCCGCCATGCGCCGTCCTGGGGGGCTTGGGTGTCCCGGGTGTCTTGGCAAGGCTTCGTCCGCGAAGCGGCTCGCGCCTTCCCGGCCCTCGGCCCGCGCATTTTAGCCCCGTGCCTTTGCTTTCCGCCGCACCGTCCGCTTGGAGGCGCGTGGCAGCTGCGAAGATGGGAAAATCTTTGCGCTGCGCCTATTTGCCGAAACGGGTGGGGTAGAGGTCGATGGAGCGGAGGGCGGCGATCGTCTCGGGATAGGGCTTGTCGCAGATGTCCGTCCAGCCTACCTGGAAATACTCGCCGTCGAAGCGGCCGGAGGTGGCCTGGTCGGAGAACTGGTGCCAGTGCACGCCGACGATCTGCGGGTTCGCGAGCGCGCTCTCCACGTAGCGCTTCAGCGCGGCCGCGCGGCCTTCCTGCGAGCCCTTGTTGATGAGCGACGCGCCGAAGAGGCCGCGGTCGTGCGCGCCGAAGTGGAACTCGCCGATCAACACGGGCGCGTCCAGGTCCTGCGGCAGGCGCCAGGCGGAGATGTCCTCGCTGTAGATATTGTAGCTCACCACGTCGCAGTACTTCGCGCAGGCGGTCACGGCCCACGGACGCGCCGAACCGGCGAAGCGGCAGCCAAGGTAGAGCAGCCCTGGATCGAACGCCTTCACGGCCGCGCGCGTACGCTTGAAATATTCCTCGGCGAGCACGCGCGTGAACGCCTTCAGCTCATCCTCGGGCACGGCGTCCTTCTTCGGGTCGATTCCTTTCGCGGCGAGGCGCTTCACGAACTCGACCTTCGCGGGCTGGTCGTCCGGGCTCCACAGCGTCCACTGCGCGAGGTCCGTTTCCTTCGAGCCCCACTGGATCTCGTTGTCGATGAAGAAGCCGATGCACCAGGGATCGTGCGCCTCGCGCCCGTGCGCGGCGAGCGCGGCGGTGCAGGCCGCCGTGAAGGACGGGTCGAACGGGTCGCGGAACTTGAACCAGGAGCCCCAGCTCGCCGCGATCGTGCGCGAGTCCACCTCCACGCGCTCGGCGTAGGGCGTGCGGTCCTGCAGGCAGATGCGCAGGTCGCTCGAGTTGGCGATCGTGTTCGCGCCCCAGCTGCGGAGGCGCCGGTGGCAGGAGTCGGAGTACTTCGCGAACCAGTCCGCGCCGTACTTGCGGTAGAGGTTGGCGGACGAGAAGTCGAACCAGCGCGTCTCGTTGCGCAGGAGATAGAAGCGCTTCAGGAGGTCGTCGTACGTGTCGTAGAACGCGGCGAGCGGCTCGTCTTTCTTCGGCAGGCCTTCGAAGAGGCAGTCGCGCGGCGGCAGGTCGCCGCCGCAGCGCGGCGTGCGCGGGTTGCCGTTGAGAGGAGTCATCGCGGAGGACGGCGTCACGCGAACCGCGCCCCAGCTCCAGAAGAGGCGCCCGTCGGGATCGACGAGCCACCACTTGCCGTCGCGCTTTTCGGTGCGGAAGCGGCCGGTGGCCTTCAGCTGCGGGCCGCCCGTCCAGCCGCCGTACTTGTTCCAGTCGGCGGGGCCGGGGTGGGCGGCGAGGTCCTTCTCCTCCTCGGCGGCCACGGCCTTCAGCTCGGCGTCGGAGTGCGTCTTGCCCGGCCACTCGCGGTACTTGAACTGGCCGTACTTGTCGAAGCAGGGCAGGAAGTCTTTCGTCGCCATCTTCGTCCAGGGCTCGTTCGAAATGTCCATCTTGCGCGGCGCGCCGTTCTTGCCGGGGACGAGGCCCTGGTTGGGGCGGTAGAGCGCGTCCACGATCTCCGCCGGCTTCATCTTCTGCCACACGGTGCGACGCGGCACCTGGTTGTTCGGGGCGATCAGCACGGGGGAGTCCCACGCGGGAACCTTGCCGAAATCGGGCAGGAGGCCGATCTTGCCGCGCATGAGGTCCACCCACACGTAGTCCTTCGCCTTGCCGAGGAACCCGAGGTCGGCGAACTCGTATTCAAGCTTGTCGTTCGGGCGCGCGCCCGAGAACCACACGGCCCACACGGGACGCGAATGCCGCTCGAACTTCGCCACCGTCATCTCCTTGCCGTTCACCGTGCGCGTCTCGACGGAGATCGGGTGCACGTCCTCGTCGAAGTAGGAGTACACGTTCTGCATCGCGAAGTAGCTCGGGCGGCGGTAGACGGGCTGCTTGAGCGTGTTCGAGCGCACAAGGCCGAAGCTTTGCAGCATGAAGGTGTACTGGAGGTCGATGAAGGTGAAGCAGCTCGACGGGATGCCGCGCGCGTAGTCGCCGATCGCGCGGCGGAGGTCCCACTTCGCCTGCGCGTACTCGGTCCACTCGATGGAGTGCATCGCGTGCGCGAACTCGAGCTGCGAGGGGCATCCCGTCTCGCCCTGCATGATGTCGTACTCGGACGAATACGACTTCACGAGCTGGCGCAGTTCCATCGCCCGCGGGTAGCAGGACTCCGGCACGGGCGTGTACGGATGGTAGATCCACCACTTGACGAGGCCGAGGGCGTTCTCCTTCTTGAGCTTCTCGAGCACGGTCACGTAGTCGTTCTTCGCGGGGTCCTTGTTCCAGCGGATCGCGGTCACGAGGCAGGTCGCTTCGGGCTGGACCTCCTTCACGGCCTTCGCGGTCTCGTAGACCATCAGCGCGTACTCGTCGCGCTGGCCGAAGGGCTCGTTCCAGATTTCCCACTCGTCCACCACGTCCTTGTACCGCGCCACGAGCGCCTTCACGTAGCGAATCCAGGCGGCGAACGCCTCCGGATTGTCCGTGATCTGGCGCACCTTCATGCCGAGGCGGAAGTCGCTGCCCCACACGGGGTTGCCGTAGGAGATGCAGATCCAGGGCTGCACGCCCATCGCGGCCATCTCGCGCACCTGCGGGTCGAGCCAGGTGAAGTCGTACTTGCCTTTCTCCTGCTCGGTCTTGGCCCAGCCGCTGAAGAGGCGGCCGCGCGTGGCGCCGAGGTCGCCGAGGAGAAACTTGTACTGGTCCCAGTCGGCGTAGTCGCGGTCCATCGTCTCGCAGCCGACGGACCACATGTTCGAGCGGATGGTCTTCGCGGGGCGCGTCTCGAGCTGGCCCGCCGGCTCGAGGTCGCTCGACATCTTGCGGATCTTTTCGAGCGTCACGCACCGCTTCTCCTTGAACGTCCAGGTGGTCGGCGTCTTGCCGGCGTCGCCCCACGCGTCCCAGCTCTTGATCTTGGCCGCGTCCTTGAAGGAGACGACCTCTCCATTCGCCGCCAGGCAGAGAAGGGCGGCGCCGATGCAAAGCTTCGCTGATGTTTTCATGCCGGCATTATATCATTTTGCTTGCCGTTTGCCAGCATCTTGGGTCGTCAGGGCGTCGGATCGCCCAGCCGAGCGGACGGCCATGGTCCAGACGTTCCGCTGTTGCGTCGGAGACGCGGATTTGGCATACTAGTTGCCATGAACCTTTCAGTCGCGCATGGTCGTTTCTGCGGATTTTGTCTAACCGCGTGGATTGGTCCGCGAATGATGCGAGAAGAAAAATGAAAAAGATCAAGATCAGGATGTCGGCCGCCCTGGCCCTTGCAACGTGCGTCGCGCAGGCCGCGCAATACGTGGAGATCGACCCGCTCACGACGCGGTGGACGTTCGGCGCGCACGAGCCGTACACGATGTATCGGCGCGTGGGACGGCACTGTACGGGCGGCATCGACGGCAACGCGCAGTGGGTGCAGCCGTGGCTCGACTGGTGGGACGCGCACGCGCCCGAGAAGATGGAGGAGCTGGGCCTCAACTTCCTCCACTCGCGCTTCTACAAGGGCATGGGCTGGGAGGTCGAGAAGAAGGACTTCCCCAACGTGCGGAAGTTCGTGCGCAACTGCCACGCCCACGGCGTGAAGGCGCTCGCCTACGTGCAGTTCTGCACGCTCTACCCGGAGGTGATGCGCGCGGAGATTCCGGATATCGACAGCTGGGCCGGCATCGACTACATGGGGCGCAAGAACCTCTACGGCGGCTACAACGGCCAGTACTTCCGCTGGGCGCCTTGCCTCACCTGCAAGGAGTGGGAGGAGTACCTGAAGCGCATGTGCACGATCGCCCTCACCGACGGCGGCTTCGACGGCATCATGTTCGACAACGTCTTCGACATGCCGTGCTACTGCGACAGGTGCCAGAAGGCGTTCCGGGCGCACCTCGCGCAGATCGAGAACCCTGCGGAGCGGTTCGGCTTCGAAGACCTGCGGTACATGCTGCTGCCGCGCATCGACATGTCGCGCCTCACCAGCATGGACGTGAAGGACCCGGTGCTGCAGGCCTGGTCGCTCTGGCGCTGCGGCCTGATGAACGGCCTCTTGATGCGCCTGCGCGCGCACATCAAGAGCGTGAAGCCTGACGCGATCGTCTCCGGCAACCCGTCGCCCTACCGCGCGCGCTCGCGCTTCCTGCCGCACGCGCAGAACATGGCCGAGCTCTGCAAGGCGTTCGACTTCATCATCATGCAGTGCGCGAACTTCCCGGAGGTGAAGCCCAAGGGCGTGGTCGTGAACCGCGTACGCGACCTCAAGTACGCCCAGGACATGGGCCAGCGCATCGTGGCGCTGTGCGACACCGACACGATGATCATCCCCGAGCGCGAGGCGCGGTTCCTGATGCCGCTGGTCGAGGACATCGTCTTCGGCGGCATCCCGACCGACCGCACGGTCATCGCGCCCTCGCCCGAGCCGGGGTTCGTCAACGCGGAGGTCTTCGCCGCGCGCAAGAAGGTCCATGCCCGCTTCAACGCCTTCGTGGCCGCGCACCGCGACGCGCTCGGCTCGCCCACGATCCACTCCGTGCGCATCTTCCACCCCGAGCGCGAGGTCCTCTTCTCCGAGCCGACGCACCAGGGCGTGACGGCGGCGGAGGAGATATTCCTCCGCAACCGCGTGCCCTACGGGTACCTCGTCTCGTCCCCCGACGACGTGTTCACCGTCCCGGAGGGCACGGAGGTGATCGTGGCGCCGGGGCTCGTCTCGCTCTCCGACGCGCAGATTGCGGCGCTCACGGGCTGGGCGAAAAAGGGCGGACGCCTCGTGGTTACGGGCGACGCCGGAAGGTACGACGACTGGAACGCGCAGCGCCGCGCGAACACGCTCTTGCCGCAGCTGGCGGGGCTGCCGAACGTGATCCTGCGCGCGGAAGCCGATCTCATTCCGGGCGCGCGGCTCGCGTGGAACTATTCGGTGCCGCCGCCGGCGGACGGCGGCAAGGCGCTGATGGCCGATCTGCTGGCGACCGGCTGGACGCCCCCCGTGCGGTTTGAGGGCCTGCCGCCGCACGTGTTTGCGGAGTACCGTCGCATGGCGTCCGGCGCGCTGGCCGTGCATCTCGTGAACTACGCTTCGCCCAGTCCGGTCAAGGGCGCGCGGATCGCCTTGCCGTCCGGCAAGAGCGCGACGGTCGAAGAACCGTTCGGCGCCGACGCGTCCGTGCGTCCGCTCCCTGCGGACGGCGCGTTGCCCGCGTTCGCCGAGTATCTGCTGGTGACCGTGAAATGACGAAGGCGGATTTCCCATGAAGGCGTTGGATTACCTGGCGATCGGCGTTTTCTTCGCGATGCTGTTCGGCATCGCGGCGCTCTGTTCGCGCCGGGCTGGACGGGACGCGAAGGACTTCTTCCTCTCCGGCCGCTCCATGCCGTGGTGGCTCGTCGGCGTCTCGATGTGCGCCGCATCGACCTCCACCAACTCCGCCAACATGTTCACGGAGTTCATCCGCAACTCGTCGCTCGGCGAGAACTGGAAGTGGTGGGCGTTCCTGCTCACGGGGATGCTCACGGTGTTCGTCTATTCCCGGCTGTGGGTGCGTTCCGGCGCGAAGAGCGACATCGAGTTCTACGAGCTGCGCTATTCGGGCAGGGCGGCGGCGTTCCTGCGCGGGTTCAGGGCGCTCTACCTCGGCATCGTGTTCAACGTGATCACCACCGGCCTCGTGATGCTCGCCGCGATCAAGATCGGGCAGGCGCTCTTCGGCGTCGACCAGTGGACGGTGATCGCGGTCACGTCGGTCGCGTCGGTCGTCTACTCGGCGCTGGGCGGCTTCCGCGGCGCGATCTACACGGACTTCTTCCTGTTTATCGTGATCATGGTCGGCGCGGTGGTGGGCATGCACTACGCGCTCAACCATCCGGCCGTGGGCGGGTTCTCGGCGATGATGGCGCATCCCGCCGTGCAGGCGCATCTGTCGTTCTTCCCGTCGCTGGACACGCCCGACGTGTTCGTGGCCGTGTTCGTGATCCCGGTGGCGATCCAGTGGTGGAACGTGTGGTATCCGGGCAGCGAGCCGGGCGGCGGCGGCTACATCGTGCAGCGCATGCTCTCCGCCAAGAGCGAGGGGCATTGCGTGGGCGGGTCGATCCTCTACCAGGTGGTGAACTACGCGATCCGCCCGTGGCCCTGGTACCTCACGGCCTTCGCCTCGCTCATCGTGTTCCCCGACCTCGCCTCACTCCAGAAGGCGTTCCCCCACGTGAATCCCGCGCTCGTGAAGGGCGATCTCGCGTATCCGGCCATGCTCACGTTCGTGCCGAGCGGATGGCTCGGCGTGGTGGCGGCGTCGATGATGGGCGCGCTCTTCTCGACGGTCGCGGCGCATCTCTCGATGGGCTCCAACTACATGGCGAACGACTTCTGGAAACGGTTCGTGCGCCCGGATGCCGGCGAGCGCGAGCTGATCGTCGTGGGGCGCCTCACGACCGTTCTCCTGATGGTCCTCACCGCGTTCATCTCGCCGTGCCTGATCTCCGCCGGCGCCGTGTTCAACCTGATCCTCCAGATCGGCGCCGGCACGGGGCTCATCTACCTGCTCAGGTGGTTTTGGATGCGCATCAACGCCTGGAGCGAGATCACGGCGATGGCGGTCTCGTTCCTCGTGGCGGTTTTCTTGCAGCTCGTCTATCCGCATCTGGGCGGGCCGCCGCTTGCGGCCTGGCAACGCCT
>CAMNLN010000003.1 GCA_946543025.1 uncultured Verrucomicrobiota bacterium | reverse complement strand
AACGATTGGTGGGCTATAGTGGATTCGAACCACTGACCTCTTCCATGTCAAGGAAGCGCTCTAACCAACTGAGCTAATAGCCCGAAAAAGTGAAAAGAGTTTATCAAAAGATGTCGGCGAGGTCAATGCGAAAATCAGACTATGGTATAATATTTCCCATGGACGAAAAATCGATAGAGAGCTGGCTGAGGGACGGATTCTCAGCCGCGTTTCCCGAAAGCGACTTCTCGCACGTGCGGGCGCTACCCGCTACGGACGCCAAGTTCGGCGACTTCCAGTGCAACGACGCGCTGGCGGCGGCCAAGACGCTGCGGCAGCCGCCGCGCAAGATCGCGGAGGCCGTGTACGCCAAGCTGAAAGAAAGCCAGCCGCCGTTCGTCGAGAAACTGGAGCTGGCCGGACCAGGCTTTCTCAACATCACCGTCTCGGCCGACTGGCTGGCTGCGCAGCTTCGCGCCATCTCCGAATCCGCGCACCTCAATATTCCCCAGACGGGTATCGGCAAGAAGGTGGTGATCGACTACTCGTCCCCCAACGCCGCCAAGCAGATGCACATCGGCCATATCCGCTCCACCGTGATCGGCAACGCCATCGACCGCATCTATCGCGCGCTCGGCTATGATGTGATCGCCGACAACCACCTCGGCGACTGGGGCACGCAGTTCGGCATCCTCATCAAGGGCTATCGCGAGTGCCTCACGCAAGACGAGCGCGACAATCTTACCGTCGCCAACCTCGAGAAGTGCTACGTGCTCTCCGCCGGACGCGCCAAGACGGACGAGGCGTGGAAGAACGCCTGCCGCGAGGAACTCGTGCGCCTTCAGCAGGGCGACGCCGAGGACGTGACCCTCTGGAAGCGCTTCATCGAGATTTCCATCGCCGAGTTCGACCGCATGTACGCCAAGCTCGGCGTGAAGTTCGACACGTATCGCGGCGAGTCATACTACAACGACCTCATGCCGGGCGTGGTGGAGCAACTGAAGAAGGCCGGCCTCGCCGAGCCCTCCGAGGGTGCGCTCATCGTGCGGTTCGACGCCGAGAATCTGCCCGTCGCCATCGTCCAGAAGTCCGACGGCGGCTTCAACTACACCACCTCCGACATCGCCTGCGTGGAAAGCCGCGTGAAGGACTATGCCCCCGAACGCATCATCTACGTGACGGACGACCGCCAGCAGCTGCACTTCCGCCAGTTCTTCATCATCTGCGCGAAGCTCGGCTACACCACGAAGCTCGTGCACGTGCCGTTCGGCCTCATGAGCTACGGCGGCAAGGCCATCTCCACGCGCGAAGGCAACCTCATCAAGCTCGACGACCTTCTCGCCGAGGCGGTGCGTCGTTCGCTGGATATCGTGCGGGATCGCGGCGGCGACGAGCGCCTGGCCGAGCAGATCGGCTTCGGCGCGGTGAAGTACGCCGACCTTTCGCACGATCCGGCCACGGCGATCGACTTCGACTGGGACAAGGCGCTCGCCCTCGAGGGTAACTCCGGCCCCTACCTGCAGTACGCCTATGCGCGCGTCTGTTCGCTCATGGACAAGGCGGCGGACTGCGGCGCGCAGCCATCCGCCTCAAATTTCCAGCTTTCAACTCCTGTCGAAAAGCAGCTCGCGCTGCAACTTCTCCAGTTCGGGCCGACCGTGCTGCGGGCGGCGGAGAACTACAAGCCGTCCGTGCTGGCGGACTACCTCTTCCAGACGGCGCAGCTCTATTCGAGCTTCTACCAGCGCTCGCCGATCCTGAAGAGCGAGCCGGCGGTGCGCGACGCGCGTCTGGCGCTTTGTGCGCTCTTTGGCAAGGTGCTGGCGAAGGGGCTTTCGCTTCTTGGCATCGAGACGCCGACACGCATTTGACCGACAGGGGCGTTTTTTGATATAATTTCATTTCGTTTTACACCAAGGAAGGAACCAGACAGATGAAGATGATGTGGCAGCCGTCGAAGATCAAGCGCGTGCGCAAGATCGGTTTTCGTGCCCGCAAGGCGACCAAGGGCGGTCGCAAGGTCCTTGCGCGCCGTCGTGCGAAGGGGCGCAAGCGCCTCACGCAGGTCTAAGGAAGAGCCGCCATGTCCACGCGGCTCCCCGGCACGAAGTACAAGAACGTCTTCGACCGGGGACGCTCGTTTCGCGGGCGTCTCCTCGTCGCGTGGATCTTGCGGTCACCAGACGCCGGCCGTCAAGCCGGCGTCGTCGTTTCCAAGAAGAGCTTTCATGACGCCGTGGACCGGAACCGGGCCAAGCGCATCCTGCGCGAAGGGTTTCGGCTTGTCGCGCCGGAGCTGGCGCCGGACGCCGACTGGGTTCTGGTCGGGCGGGCGACGCTGGCGGGCAAGCGGACGGCAGACGTCATGGGCGAACTGCGGTACGTGGCGCGGAAATGCGGACTTTGCTGATACTGCTCGTGCGGGCGTACCAGGTGACGCTTTCGCCTCTTTTCAGCGGATGCTGCCGGTTCGAGCCGTCGTGTTCGAACTACGCGATCGAAGCGTTGCAGGTGCATGGCGCGTGGAAGGGAACATGGCTGGCGTTTCGTCGTTTGCTGCGGTGTCGTCCTTTCGGCCCGCACGGGTACGATCCGGTGCCGCCGAAGGTGGGTTAAGTGGGTTAAACGGTTAAAGGATGAAAGCTTAAAAGTTTAAGAGGTGAGTGGCCTGATGAACAAGAGCGAGAAACTGATAGTCCTGGTGCTGGGGTTGGTCCTGGCTGGATGGATTTGGCATTCCGTAAGCGAGCAGAAGAAGGTCGCCGAGGTACAGGCGCAGCAGGCGGCCAAGGCCGCCAAGGAAGGAATGGATGCGAAAGTCGCTGCCGATCCGAGCGTTTCCAGGGATAGCGAAAAGCCTGGCGCTTCTGAAAGCGCGAGCGATTCCAAGAAAGAAGAAAAAACACCCCAGACTGCGGCCCCGCGTGCGCCTGAGCAGCTGGTCGCGTTGACGAACGACCAAATCGAGCTGACCTTCTCCTCGCGCGGCGCGGTCGTCGTCAAGGCGAAAATGCTCCAGTACGCGGAGAGGCCAGGCGCGCTCGCGGAGGACAATCCCCCTGTCGTGTTCGATCTTTCCGCGCATCCCGCTCTTGCTTTGGGTGGTGTGCAGGGCCTTGCGGCGGACGCCGACTACGCCGTCGCCGAACAGACTGGGGAGAGCGTGGTGTTCACGAACGCCTTGTTGCGCCGCGCCGTCGCGCTGAAGCCCGACTACAAGCTCGAGGTCTCCGAGACCTTCGCGCCGGGGTGTGCGCTGAACGGGGCGGCGTCGCTGTCGCTCGGCGCGATGTCGCTCGGCGCTTCGAAGAATGACATCCTGTCCATCGACTCCAGGCTCGTGGCCGACGAGAAGGGGAAGCCCCGCGTGGAACACCACGGCGACGAAGGTGTGCTGAAGAGCTATCTGGCCGGCGGATTGGGCGGCTGCGGCGGTAGTCGGGACGCGTCTGGCATCCCGGCGACGACGACCGTGAACGTGCCGGGTGCGCGCACTTGGCTGGCCGTGAAGAATCGTTTCTTCGTGACGGCGCTTGTGGGGTTGACAGGCGATGCAGGCTTTGCCGCGACGATCGATCGCGACATGCGCCGGCAGGATTACGCGCCCAAGTCGGTTTCGGCGGCGATGGCGTTCGCATCCCTGCCCGAGACGCGGACTTACACGCTTTACCTTGGGCCGAAGAAGCAAGACCTGCTGTGGGACCTTGGCTTGAGAGACGTGATGGAGTTCGGCATGTGGCGGTGGCTGTGCTATCCGATGGTGTGGGTGCTCAACTTCTTCAATTCGCTGATTCCCAACTATGGCGTGGCGATCATCCTGATGACGATCCTCGTGCGGCTTCTCTTCTGGCCGCTCACGCACAAGTCGACCGTCGGCATGCGCAAGATGCAGGAGATCCAGCCGCTGATGAAGGAGATCCAGAAGAAGTACAAGGACAATCCGCAGCGGATGCAGCAGGAAACATGGCAGCTCTACCGCGACCACAAGGTGAATCCCATGTCGAGCTGCCTGCCCATGCTCATCCAGATCCCGGTGTTCATTGCGCTCTTCAACGTGTTGCGCTCGACGGTGGAGCTGCGCTACGCGCCGTTCCTTTGGATCGCGGATCTTTCCGAGCCTGAGGCGCTCTTCGCGAGCTGGTTCCCGTTCGGCGGGCTGAACATCCTGCCGATCCTCATGGCGGCAACAATGGCGCTCCAGAGCGCGCTCACGCCGTCTGCGGGCGACGCGAAGCAGCAACGCATGATGATGGTGATGATGCCGATCATGATGCTCGTCATGTTCTACAGTTTCCCGAGCGCGCTCTCGCTCTACTGGACGTTGAGCCAGGTGTTCTCCATCGTGCAGATGTGGTGGATCCGCAAGAAGTATTCGCCCGCGTCGGTAGCCGCGAAGGACGGCGTGGTTGTGCCGGACGCCGTGGAGATGCCTGTCACGCGCCAGATGCGTCGGCACGCGAAAGGTTAAAGAGTTAAAGGGTTAAAAGCTATGGAAACAATATCTACCGACAAGGCGCCGAAGGCGTTGGGGCCGTATTCGCAGGCGATCAGGGCCGGCGGGTTCATCTGGTGTTCCGGGCAGATTCCGATCGATCCGGCGGCGAACGCCGTGACGGCAACGACGATCGAGGGCCAGACGCGCCAGGCGATCACGAACCTCAAGAACGTGCTGGAGGCCGCCGGGGCCGGCCTCGACAAGGTGGTGAAGACGACGGTGTTCATCAGCGACATGAACGACTTCGCCGCCCTAAACGCGGTCTACGCCGAGATGTTCGGCGATACGAAGCCCGCGCGCAGCTGCGTGCAGGCGGCGCGCCTGCCGAAGGACGTGAAGCTGGAGATCGAGGCTGTCGCCGTCGATGAACAGTAGGCGGACAGCGGCGTTTGCCGTCTGCCGCTGGCGGACGACGCACGAGTTTACGAACGAGCTGTTGCCGGCGGATTGCGACGACCGCGCGTTCGTGCAGGACCTCGTTTATACCGTGGTACGCCGCTATCGCGCGCTCCGCACCGTCCTCGGCGAGCTGATGAAGAAATGGCCGAAGGGCGAACTGGAGGCGCTCGTCCTCGTGGGGGCCGCGCAAATCCTTTATATGCCGGACGTGCCCGACTTCGCGGCCGTCAACGAGACGGTTGCGGCCGCGAAAGCGAGCGGGCGCGAGAAGCGCCTCGATCGCGTGGTGAACGGCGTCCTGCGCAATCTGTTGCGCCGTCGCGCCGAACTCGAGGCGAAGCTTTCCTCCGCCCCCCTTGCCACGCGCGAGAGCTATCCCACGGCGCTCGCGAAGCGTTGGGTCGTCCGCTACGGCGCGGAAAACGCAGAGGCGTTGGCGAAATGGCATAACCAGCCCGCCGAGACGTGGCTGGCGTTCAAGGATGGGCGGTTCGAGCGGTTGCCGCACGGGCGCAAGGTGACTGACGTGGAGGGATTTGCCGAAGGGGCGTTCGTCGTGCAGGATCCTGCGACGGCGGGCGCGGTGGAGCTGCTGGACGTCTCGTCCGGATGTTCCGTGCTGGATTTCTGCGCGGCGCCGGGCGGCAAGACGGCTCAGATCGCCTGGCGGCTCGGCGGCACGGGGCGGCTCGTCGCTCAGGAGGTCAACCCAAAGCGGCTCGCCCGACTCAAGCAGAACCTCGCCCGGCTCCGGCTCGATTCGGTGGAGGCGGTTCAATCCGTTTCGAGCATCGACGATCGAACTGCGTTCGACCGCGTATTGGTGGATGCTCCCTGCTCCAACACGGGGGTGCTGAGGCGTCGACCGGACGCACGCTGGCGGTGGAGCGCGGAGCGCCTTGCACAGCTTGTCGGCCTGCAGGCGCAGCTTCTCGACGCGGCGGCGGCGCTTGTCGCCCCCGGCGGACGGCTCGTCTATTCCACCTGCTCGAACGAGCCGGAGGAGAACGGCGAGCAGGTGACGGCGTTCCTCGCGCGGCATTCCGATTTCGTGGAGGTCGCCCGGCGCGAATCGGTGCCGTTCGAGACAGGTCGCGACGGCGCGTTCGCATGTGCACTCGAAAGGCGGCGGACATGACGCGCGCCTGGTACGTCCTGCACGTGAAGCCGCGCACCGAGAAGAAGGTGATGACTTATCTGGCGCGGTATGGTCTCTTCCGCTACTTGCCGTTGCTCGTGAAGGTGACGAAGGTGCAGCGCCGGAAGGTCAGGCGCGAGCTGCCGCTCTTCCCGGGCTACGTGTTTACGCGCCTGTCGCCGGAGGATCGGATCAAGATGCTCCAGACGAACCTGCTTGTGCGCACCATCCCCGTGCTGAATCCGCGCGAGATGATCCATCAGCTTCGGCAGATCAATCGCGCGATCAAGGTGTCAGGACCGGAGATGAAGAAAATCGCGCATACGTACAAGGCGGGGGATTACGTGCGCGTGAAGGCGGGGGCGTTGCGCGGAACCGAGGGATACGTCAAGTACGACGGTGACCAGGCGCATGTTTGCCTGAACGTGGAGATCCTTGGCGCTGCGGTGGAAGTCGCCATCTCGCCGGCCGATATCGAGAAGATACGGTAGGAAGTCGCCGCCGATCATGCAGGTCTCGCGCACCGCTTGCGTGCGACGACTGTTTCTGTTATCCTAACGTCATGAGATTCCTGTCTTTTTTCGCGCTGTCCTGTCTTGTTGCCCTCGGCGGCATGTGTTCCGAAGATTTTGCGGCGCATGTTGACACGCGTATCGGTGGTTCCTATCGCGGCCACACGTTTCCGGGGGCGACATGTCTGTTTTCGCTCGTGCAGGCGAGCCCGGATACGGGATTCTGCGACTGGGACCACTGTTCCGGCTACGTATGGGAGGACCCGTGCATCTACGGATTCTCGCAGACGCACTTGAGCGGTACGGGTTGCCCTGACCTTGCCGACGTGCGCCTCCTGCCGTTTTCGTGCAACTTCGCGGAAAAGGATCCGGCAAAATGGCGCCAGGCGAAGGACATCGGATCCGAAAAGGGCGTGCCGGGCTACTATGCCGTGGCGTTTACGAACGACGGCATCGTCGCCGAGGCGACGGCCACGCCGCGCGTGGGCGTGTACCGTTTCACCTATGCCCCAGGCAGACCGGTAAAACTGCTCGTGGACCTCCAATGGGTGAACGCCAGCGACATGCGCGGCGCCGTCGTGGGGTTCGAGAACGCCTTGGGCGGCGACGGACGCTCGTTCTCCGGTGGCCGCCGTACGCACGCCTGGCTGCGCCGCAGTACGTACTGGAAGGTCGTGTTCGACCGCCCGTGGACGAAGGCGATGAAGCTGCCTCCGGCCGACCCGAAGGAGAAGGGCGACCGCTATGTGTTCGAGTTCGCGCCCGGCACGCCGCTTGTCGTGAAGGCGGCCATCTCCACGGTCGATGCCGACGGCGCGGCAAGGAATTACGCCGCCGAGGCGGCCGGAAAGCCGTTCGACGAGGTACACGCGGCGGCGAAGGCGAAGTGGAACGCGCTCCTTTCGCGCCTGCAGGTGCCGGGGGCGACCACCGAGCAGAGGACCGCTTTCTACACCGCGCTCTACCACCTTTTTATCCAGCCGAACGATATCGCGGACGTGGACGGGCGTTACCGGGGCGGCGACGCGAAGGTGGCGACGGCGACGGACGGCGTCTACTACACGGGTCTCTCGCTCTGGGACACGTTTCGCGCGGCACATCCGTTCTACACCCTGGCGGTGCCCGAGCGCGTGGACGGGTTCGTCAATTCCATGCTTGGACATTACCGCGCGCTTGGCTTCCTGCCGGTGATCCCCTATTTCGGATGGGAATCGTACTGCATGATCGGCAACCATTCCGTGCCGGTGATCGTGGACGCCTACTTGAAAGGTTTTCGCGGGTTCGATGTGGATCTCGCGTTCGAGGCGGTGACGAACTCGCTCACGGTGGCGCACCGCAACCTGGACGGCAAGCCGAAGATCAAGGAGGACTGGGATCTCTACGATCGGTACGGCTACTATCCGTGCGACAAGATTCGAGGAGAGTCCGTTTCGCGCACGCTGGAGTGTGGCTTCAACGACTGGTGCGCGGCCGAGCTGTGCAAGGCGCTCGGGCGTGGCGACGAGGCGCTGTTCCGCCGGCGGGCGGCGTACTGGAAAAACGTGTTCGACGCATCGACCGGCTTCATGCGCGGCAAGGACACGCAGGGGAAATGGCGTGATCCGTTCGACCCGTTCCGGCTGGGGCACGGCGGCGACACGGCGAACGACTTTACGGAGGGCAACGCCTTCCAGTACACGTGGCACGTCCTGCAGGACCCGCAGGGGCTTATCGCGGCGATGGGGGGTCGGGAGGCGTTCGTGAAGAAGCTCGACGCGCTCTTCGTACAGCCGGAACGGACCGAGGGCATGGGTTTCGTGGGCGACGTGACGGGCCTCATCGGCCAGTACGCGCACGGCAACGAGCCGTCCCACCACGTGGCGTACTTCTACACGCTTGCGGGGCGACCCGACCGTACGGCCGAGGTGGTGCGCGAGGTGTGCGACCGGTTCTATGGCGTGAAGCCAGGCGACCTTTGCGGCAACGACGACTGCGGACAGATGAGCGCGTGGTACGTGTTCGCGGCGATGGGGTTCTATCCGTTCAACCCGTGCGGCGGCGAATACGTGCTCGGCGCGCCGCAGTTCCCGAAGGTGACGCTGGCGTTGCCGGGCGGGAAGACCTTCACGGTGATCGCGAAGAACCTCTCGCGGGAAAACAAGTACGTGAAGTCGGTGACGCTCAACGGCAAGCCTCTTGCCGGCCAGAAGATCCGCCACGCCGATATCTTGAAGGGCGGGGATCTCGTGTTTCAGATGGCACCGTCACCCTAAGTCGGCAATGTATGCTATAATTGCATCATGAAAATTTCGGCGGTTAACGTCTATTTCGTCCGTCCACGCTGGGGATTCGTGGAAATCGCCACCGACACCGGCCTCTGCGGCTGGGGCGAGGCGGTGCTTGAGGGACACGCGAAGGCTGTTCTGGCATGCGTGGAGGAATACCGCGACTATCTTGTCGGAAAGGATCCCTCGCGCATTGAGGACATCTGGAGCACGATCTATCGTGCGGGCTTCTACCGGGGCGGCGGTGTGATGACGAGCGCGCTCTCCGGCATCGACCAGGCGCTGTGGGACATCAAGGGCAAGGTGTTCGGCGCGCCGTGCTACGAGCTGATGGGCGGCCGCTGCCGCGACCGCATGAAGGTCTACTCGTGGATCGGCGGGGACCGTCCCGGCGATACCGGGCGCGCGGCGAAGGAAAAGATGGATGCCGGCTTCAAGGCCGTCAAGATGAACGCCACCGCCGAGCTTCAGATGTTGGACTCCTTCGACAAGGTGGATGCGGTGCTTGCTCGCGTCCAGGAGATCCGCGATGCCTGCGGCAAGGATTTCGGCATCGCCGTCGACTTCCACGGGCGCGTCCACAAGCCTATGGCCAAGGTCCTCGCGAAGAAGCTGGAGCCGTTCGGGCTGATGTTCATCGAGGAGCCGGTCCTGTGCGAGCACATGGAGGACTTCAAGGAGATTGCCGCTGCCGCCGACATTCCGATCGCGACGGGCGAGAGACTCTACACCAAGTACGACTTCAAGCGGCTCCTCGCCGCGGGCGGCGTGGACATTATCCAGCCCGACCTTTCGCACGCAGGCGGCCTCACCGAGGTGAAGAAAATTGCCGCCATGGCCGAAGCGTACGACGTGGCGCTCGCGCCGCACTGTCCGCTCGGCCCCATCGCGCTCGCGGCCTGCCTGCAGGTCGACGCCACCTGCTACAACGCTGTGATCCAGGAACAGTCGATCGGCATCCACTACAACGTGGGCAAGACAGTGCTCGACTACGTGATGAACAAGGACGACTTCGCGTTCACGGACGGCTGGGTCGAGCTGCCGAAATTGCCCGGCCTCGGCGTCGAGGTGAACAAGGATCTCGTGATCGAGGAAAACAAGACACCCCACAACTGGAAGAATCCCGTCTGGCGCCACGCCGACGGTTCAGTCGCGGAATGGTGATCAGATTGGCCCGCAAAGATTGCACGTGGTGCTCTTTGCGGTTGAATGAAATACGGAGAGAACGATGAAGCTGACAAGAAAAGAATTTCTGGCTGGCGCGGCCGCTGTTGCGGCGGCGCCAGCGTTTGCGAAGAACCCCGACGAGATCCGCTCGGTGCTGCTGCACTGGGGGCTCAACATGTGGGGGGAATCCCTGCCGCCGGACATCAAGGGGCCCCTTGCCCACGGTTGGCTCTGCAACGACAAGGTGAAGTTCAGCGACAAGGCGTGGAACCTGCTGGTGGACGCCATGGTCGCCAAGAAGATGAACATGGTCATCATCGACCTCGGCGAGTTTCCCGTCTATCCCAGCCATCCCGAGCTGGCGTTGCCGGGCTCGCGTTCGCCGGACTGGATCCTCGGCGAGGTGCGGCGGCTGAAGAAGCTTGGGCTTGAGCCGATCCCGAAGCTCAACTTCTCCGCCGCGCACGATGCGTGGCTGGGCGAGTACTCGCGGATGCTCACCACGAAACCCTACTACCAGGTGTGCCGCGGCGTCATCAAGGACACGGCGGAGATGTTCGACCACCCGCGTTTCCTGCACATCGGCTACGACGAGGAGAAGACGCACTTCCAGCGCGGCTACCAGTGCGTGCGCGTGGACGAGGTGTGGTGGCATGACTTCCTCTTCTTCGTGAAGACGGTCGAGGCGAACGGGATGCGGCCGTGGATGTGGAGCGACTACGGCTGGGACCATGCCGATTTCACCGAGAAATGCCCCAAGAGCGTGCTCCAGAGCAACTGGAACTACAGCGACCTCGACGGGTTCGACCTTTCGAAATACAAGCCGGACGCTCGTCGCCTCAAGATCCTCAAGCTGTTCCTGGACTTGGACAAGGCTGGATTCGACCAGGTGCCGTGCGGGTCCAACTGGAAGTCGGAGCGGTACAAGAAGGAAGGCCCCGCCGTGAACAACAGCATCGCCGGCCTCGTGAAATTCTGCCGCGAGAACATCTCCGCCGCGCATCTCAAGGGGTTCATGATGGCGCCGTGGGCCAACTGTACGGAGGCCGCGAACCGCACCAACCTCGAAGGTATTGATCTCTTCGCGAAGGCGCTGGACGCATGATCGGCCTGAAGCCCATGTCATTGCTGTGCGGCACGCTTGTTGCGTGGACGGCGTCGGTTTCGGCCGCTGACTTCCTGAACGTCGGCTGGGCGGAGGCGGACGTGACGCCGCCGCTCACGAAGCGCGTGCCGCTGGACGGCCAGTACTACCAGCGGCTCGCCGACATGAAGGATCCCGTCCACACGCGCCTGAAGTTCGTCGCGGTCGCGTTCCAGCGTGGCGGCGACTACTTCCTCGAGGGGACGATCGACAACGAGTGCGTGTGGGGGCCGTGGCAGGACCGCGTCCGCGCGCGCGTCCATGAGCTCGTGCCCGAGATCGCGCCGGAACACATCTTCATCAACTGCATCCACACGCACTGCGCGCCGGCAATCCGCCATTCCGGGACGCCGAAAGGTGCGCAGATGGAGAAGGACCAGCCGGACGTGTGGGGGCCGAACGAGTACGCGGACTTCGCGTTGGAGCGTGCGGCGGGGGCGTTTGCGGAGGCATGGAGAAATCGTAGGCCGGGCGGCATCCGCCGCGCGTTCGGCACGGCGCGGATCGGACACTGCCGCCTGGCGCTGTATGCGGACGGCTCGGCACAGATGTACGGAGATACGTCGCGGCCCGACTTCGTCCGGATGCTGGAGAGCGAGGACGACGGCGTGGAGATGCTCTTCACGGTCGACGCCGCCGGGAAGTACACGGGCGTGATCGCGAACGTGGCGTGCCCGGCGCAGGTGATGGAGGCGACGTACCAGATATCCTCCGACATCGCGGGCGAAACGCGCGAGAAGCTGAAGAAGGTCTATGGCGACGGCTTCCGCATGATCTACCAGATCGGCGCGGCCGGCTGCCAGAGCCCGCGTGACCTCGTGCGCGGCTACCGCGACGGGTTTCACGGCTGGAATGCCGAATCCTGCGCGATCCTCTCTGACCGGCTCGTCAAGTGCATTGTCGAGGCGAAGCCGCGCGCCGTTGAGACCGCTCCCGTTCTGAAACACGAAAAGCTGTCGGTGACGGTACCGCGCCGCACGGTGACGGCTGCGCAGGTCGCCGAGGCGGAGAATGTGCTCGCGGCGGTGCGCGCGCGCAAGACCGATGCCGCCGCGTGGGACGAGTTCCTGGCGACGGTCCACGCGAACGAGGCGAAGGGCGGTCCGGGTCCGTACGACGACAAGGAGCAGGACTTCATCACGCTGGAGATCAACAAGGCGATCGTCCAGCGCTTCAAGGACCAGGTGACGCAGCCCGACCTCACGTTCGAGATGCATGTCGTGCGAATCGGCGACGTGGCGTTTGCCACCTGCCCGTTCGAGCTGTACCTCGCCTACGGGCAGTCCATCAAGGCGCGAAGCGCGGCGAAACAGACGTTCGTGGTGGAGCAGTGCGGCGGCACGTACGGCTACGTGCCAACCCCGGCGGCAGAGACGGCACGCGGCTACGGCGGCGGCGTGAACAACGGGCAGATCGGGCACGAGGGCGCGTTCATGCTCTGCGACCGTGCGGTAGAGGGAATCAACAGGCTTTTCAAGTGACGTTCATGGCGATGTCTTTCTTATGCTAGATTCGAAATACATACCGCTCTTCTTGGGCGGGTTCATGGCGTGGATGGCGTTCGTCATCGGCGTGGGGTGGTTCGGCAGCCGCGGCAAGCGCGAGGGGGAGAAGTTCCTCACGGGCGGAAGCGACATGAGCCTCTTCCTCATCTTCTGCACGCTCGGCGCGACGATCATCGGCACCGGGTCGTCGATCGGCGCGATCGGCGACGGCTTCAACCACGGCTGGGGCGGCGCGATCTTCGGACTCGGAAGCGGGCTCGGGCTCCTGATCCTCTCGTCCTTCGTGCCGATCAGGAGCAAGAACTTCATCACGATGAGCGAGGAGGCGCAGTTCTACTACGGCGGCGACGCGCGCGTGCGCAAGCTGATGGGCTTCATGATGTTCGTCATTGAGATCATCTGGATCGGTAACCACGTGAACGGCGGGTCAAAGTACCTGTCCTTCGTCCTCGGCATCGACCCCGTGTGGTGCAAGCTGATCACGGTGTGCGGGTTCGGCGCGTACGTGTTCATCGGCGGCTACGTGGCGGTGGTGAAGGCGGACGTCATCCAGTTCTGCGCGATCATCGGCGGCTTCACGTTCATCGCGTTCAAGGCGATCCCGCTCGCAGGCGGCTACGAGGCGATCGCGCAGACATTCGCCGCCGCAGGCAAGCCGGGCGCGATGGGCTTCTACGGACTCGGCAGCTACGGGACGATGGCCGCGGTCGCGCTCGTCTTCTCTACTGTGATGGGGGTGGTGGGTACGCCTACGTACCGCACGCGCATCTACACGTCGCGCGACGAAAAGGTGGCGCGGCGGGCGTTTCTCGGACAGGGCGGCATGATGTTCCTCTGGAGCTTCGTCACCGCGCTCATCGGCATGAGCGCCTACGCGATCATGGTGCACAACGGGCACACGCTCGAATCGGGCGACTACGCATTCTCCTACATGGCGACGAACGTGCTAGGACCTGCGGTCGGCCTCATGTTCCTCATCTGCGGCATGTCGGCGACGATGAGCAGCGGTGGCTCCGACGCGATTTCCGGCGTGACGATTCTCCTCACCGACGTCATCCCGTCCGTCACCGGGCGGCGCATCCCGGAGAAGCGCTACGCGCTCGCGAGCCGCATCGCGCTCGTCGTCGCGCTTGCGATCGCGTTTGTCGTCACGCTTTTTGTCGGTGACGTGATCGCCTACTTCCAGAAGGTCGTCGGGTCTCTGCTGCCGGGCGTGGGCGTGACGATGCTGCTGGGGCGCTTCTGGCGGCGGTCGACGTGGCAGGGCGCATACGCGTCGGTCCTCGCCGGCACGGCGTTCGGTCTTGTGGTGCTGCTGGTGCCGACGTTTGCCGACTGGGTGAAGCTCGTATTCGGCGGACCGGCGATTCCTGCGACTGCCCTTGCGTCCGTCTCGGGCGTCGCGGCGTCCCTGCTCTCTCCTCCGTCCTCCGCCACCGACGCCGAACGTGTCGCGGCCGTGATGGCGGCGCGGGGAGGCCGGCATGTCAGCTGACAAAGCAGGCTTGAGGGATCTTCAGATGAAGCGGAGGATGGCGGGCGTGACGTCGACGAGCGACTTCACGTGCGCGCGGAAGTCGGCCTCGCCGGGGCCGAAGGCGATGAAGGGGACAGGGTTGCGCGTGTGGCCGCGTTCCGCCATCGACTCGATGTTGCCATGGTCGGCCGTCATGAGAAGCGTGATGCCGGCGGCGTCCGTATAGCGGACGAGCGCAGAGAGAAAAAGGTCATAGGTACGGAGTACGGAACAGGCGCGCGCGTAGTCCATCGAGTGTCCGGCGACATCCGTCTGGAAGAACTCGTAGAGCGTGAAATCGTAGGCGCGGGCGATGCCGAAGAGGTGGTTGGCCGCATCTTCTGGCGTGACGACGGGGACGTCGGGGTATCGGTCTTGGATTGTCTCGCGCGTGAGGTCCTGCATGAGCGCCTGGTCGTCCGTGAGGTCGTCGAAGGTGGAAATCGTGTCGGGCGCCGTGAGGGCCATGACGGTGGTGACGGACTTGAAGCGGCGGGATGCGAGTTCGTCCGGGGTGTCGACGAGATAGGCATCCGCAAACTTGACGCGCTTGCCGCGGGCCTTGAGCGCGAGGAAAAGGTTGTAGTCCTCGATCTTCTTTCTAAGGGACGGGCCGGGAAAGCCTTCGCAGTGCCGCCCCATGAAGACGGGCGCGTTGACGCCGGTGAACATGGTTGCCTGTCCGGTGGCCGATTGGGGAAGACCATCTACGGTCAGGTTCGCGTCGATCGGAACACCATGGCGTTCGATCAGGCGGCAAAGCGTCGGACAGACCTCCGGATTGACCGGATTGTCGGGGGCCGGCTCGCGCAGCCCCACGCCATCGATGAAGAGGAATACGATCTTCACAAGCCGACCGACTTCGCTTCCTCTTTGAGGACCGGGAGGGACTTCTGGTCGTCCTTCGCCTTCTTCAGCGCGGTGGCGAAGTTCTTTTTGGCCAGTTCCTTGAACTCGGCGGCCTTGGCGGAGTCTTTCATCTCGGTGGCCATGTTGAAGCAGCGCATGTAGTTGCGGGCGACGACCCACTCGCGGGAGTAGAAGATGCCTGTGGTGGGATCGCAGTCCTCAAAGTCCTTCTGCTCGTCGGAGAGCATGAAGTCGATGAACACGAGCAGTTGCTTGATCGCTTCCTTGTTGTCCTTGGCGTCCATCGCCTTGTGGGCGCGGAGCTTGGCGGACGTGCCCTTGCACCAGGCTGGCGTACGGGTCTTGATCTTCCCCGAATCGAGCAGGGCGATGGCGCTGTCGTAGTCGCCAATGAGGAAAAAGGCGTCAAGGCGACGCTCGGTCAGCGAATCGAATCCGTCCTTGGAGCAGAGCGGCAGCAGCTTGTCCGAGAAGGCAATCAGTTCCTTGATGCGGGAAGCCTCGAGCGGCTTGTCCTTGCCGTTGCCGGCGAAGCGGATGATCTGGTTCTCGGTCTGTTGCGCGATGTAGTCGTAGGGAACGCGCGTCTGGAACGCGGCACGCAAGGTCCAGAAGCGGCAGGGGCATTCCTGCCCGTCTTCGCTTGGCACGAACCAGACGTGAAGGGTCTTCGTCGAGAAGAGGTTTTCCAGGTACGGAAGCACCCCCTCGCTCGGCATTTCACGCAGTTCCTTGACGACGGCCTTGCGAGCTTCGCGGCGCGTCTCAGCCGTGTCGCGATTCTTCCAGCACCAGTTGACGACGCCGGCTCCGACCAGGCCGATGACGACGAGCGGGACAATGACAAGGAGAATGACTTTTTTCATAGCGGGAATAGTATAAGACAATTTGCCATTTGACGCAAGGGGGAGAAGTGCGGTATGATATACGCGCACATGGCAGGAAGACGTTTTTCGAGCCAAGGAAAGAGAAAAGCATGAAACAAGTCGGAGTCGGCATATTGGGATTCGGGACCGTCGGCGCGGGCGTGGCGGACGGTCTGCTTCGTAACCGCGCGGTGATGGCGGAGCGCCTGGGCGTGGACATCGTCCTGCGGAAGATCGCGGACCTGGACATCACGACGGACCGCGGCGTGGCCGTGGATCCGGACATCCTGACCACGGACGCGCAGGGCGTGATCGCGGACGCGTCCGTGCAGATCGTGGTGGAGACGATCGGCGGCACGGGCATCGCGAAGACGCTCGTTCTCGCGGCGCTGAACGCCGGGAAGGCGGTGGTCACCGCCAACAAGAAACTTCTCGCCGAACATGGCGCGGAGATCTTCGGTACGGCGGCGAAGAACGGCGTAGACATCTACTTCGGTGCGTCCGTGGGCGGCGGCATTCCGATCATCCGCAGCGTACGCGAGGGGCTGGCCGGCAACGAGATACAGCAGATCCACGGCATCCTCAACGGCACGTGCAACTACATCCTGACGCGCATGGAGAACGAGGGCAAGCCGTTCGACGAGATTCTTGCCGACGCGCAGAAGCTCGGATACGCCGAGGCGAACCCGTCCCTCGACATCGACGGCTTCGACACGGCCCACAAGGCCTGCATCCTCGCCGCGCTCGCCTATGGCTTCCAGCCGACGCTCGACCAGGTACAGGTAGAGGGCATTCGCGACCTCTCCGGACTCGACGTGAAGTACGCGGCCGACTTCGGCTACCGCATCAAGCTCCTCGCAGTCGTCGCCAAGCACGGCGCTGAGGTGGAGGTGGGAGTACATCCAACGCTTGTGCCCGTCGACCATATTCTTGCCTCGGTGAACGGCGTGTTCAACGCCGCGATGGTGCGTGGCGATCTGGTGGGCGACACGATGTTCTACGGGCGCGGCGCGGGTCGCCTGCCCACGGCCTCCACCGTGATCGGCGACATCGGCGACATCGCCCGCAACATGGCCCACGGCGAGGTGCGCTACGCGCGCGCCGTGCCCACCTACGGCGAGGGCAAGGCGAAGCTCCGCGCGCCGGGCGACATCGTGAGCCGATTCTACCTGCGCTTCCTCGTGGCCGACAAGGCAGGCAGCCTCGGCACGATGGCGGCCATCCTCGGCCAGCACGGCGTCTCCATCTCCGCCGCCACGCAGAAGCACGCGCAGGGCACGGAGACGGGCTACGTGCCCGTGGTCATGCTTACGCATCCCGCGCCGGCGAAGGCGCTCGAGGCCGCGCTGAAGGAAATCGTCGACGCGGGCATCCTGAGCGAGGCGCCCGTCAAGTTGCGGATGCTGTAGCTCGTTACCGCAAGATCAGGCACGTGCCCGTGGGCGGGGCGACCTCAAGTTCCAGGTCGCGGAAGATCGAGCCGCCGAGGACGTCGTGCGAGCAGACGTTCACGCCCACATATGTCTTCGCGGTGTGCGGAATCGGCTTCGGGACGACGTAGCGCTCCGTCCAGGTCACGCCGTCCTTGGACGTGTAGCCCGTCGCCGTGCGAACGCCGTTCACTGTCTTCACCTCCCACTTGAACCAGATCGGCAGCACGACGCCCGTCTCGCCCGCGTACGGCTCCGTGAGATTGACGGACGAGCCGTCCGTGAAATCGCCGCCGCTCACGACGATTTTCCGCAGGCCAACCGAATAGGCGAGCGTGTACAGGTAGTTTTTCGCGAGCGTGCCGTCGATGGAGCTGCGGAACTCGATGCCGACTTTGGCGTTGTTGTGCTTGATGGTCGTGTCCCGCAGCAGGGCCGTCATCGTGAAGTCGCGGCCGCCGGGAATTTCCTGGTAGGCCAGCTTTTCCTGGTCGTTGGCCGCCCAGATGTCGGCGCCGGCGGCGAGCACGTAGAGGGAATGCTCCAGCATCACGCGATCGTAGCGGCGGGTGACGTAGCCGGAAACGGCGCCGCTTCCGACCTGCACCTCCTGCCACGGCGCGATGTCCATGTCCGTTCCGTCCATGTGGCTCGTGAACGGCGCCGCGAGCGCGCGTTCCGAGAGGCCGGGACCTGACCAGCGGAGCTCCGCGCCCTCCGGGTGGCGGACGAAGATGTCGTGACGGCCGGCGGCGAGCGTGATGCTGCCCGAGGTGGCGGTCTTTTCGGCGACGACCTTCTCGTCGATCCAGAGACTGAAGGCACTTGACGGTCTGAGCGTGAAGGTGTACGACCCGTCCTGCGGCACGGAGATCGCGCCCTGCTTCTGCGTGATGCCGTCCGCCGTGCGCGTCGCGAGGCCGGCCGTGTCGTCCGCGTAATCGAGGATGCACTCGACGGCGGAGATGGAGGCGTTGTCTGCAGACTTGTCCAGCCTGAAGTGGATCATGCCGTCCGCCGAGGCAACGGTCTTCACCTCCTTGATGATGATGTGGTAGAGCGCCTTCGTCTCCTTCCATAAGTCGAGGCCTGAAAATATCGATATGCCGTTCGCCAGGGCCAAAAAGACGCGCTTGCCGTCTGCCTGCGCTCCGGAGTAGTCCTCGCTGGAGTGGATGCGTACGCGGTAGGTCGCGCCCGGCACGAGGTTGGTGACGGTGAAGCGAATGGTGCCGGCGTAGAGCTGCTTCGTATAGACCGCCTGCGGGGCGGGTTCCCAAGCGCGCGTCACGTCGTGGGGCTGGTTTGCCGTCGAGAGGTTGTAGTTCTCGGGGAGCAGCTCGGAACCGATGCTGGTGAACTTGCCATGCAGCCCTCCCGAGATGGTGGACGTGGACGTGCGATCCATGTGAAGGCCCTTGTAGGAGGCGCGCGTGGTGGAGGGCGCCTGCCAGGGCGACCAGTCCGAGGCCCCCGTCTCGTTCGCCGCCCGCACGGAGTAGACGTAGCCCTTCGTCACGCCCGGGTCGACGACGGTGCGGTTGAGGGTGTCCGCAGCCAAAATCTCCGCCATCGAGTCGTCCGCGCCCGCCGCCTTGCGGCGGAAGGTGTAGAGGAGGTCGCCGGTGCCGTAGTGGGGCTTCACGAACGTGGCGTGTCCGCGCATGTCGTCCACCGCCGTCACCTCGACGACCGGCACGAGCGGAATGCCGTTGCTCGACTCCTCATAGAGGCCGATCGCCAGCGGCGAGACGTTGTCTACGGACGACGCGAGGTCGACGACGATCTGTTTCTGCGCGTTCGGCGCGAGGCCGGGGAAGGACAGGATGCCCAGAATGTTCTTGCCGCCGAGAAGGGCGTACGAATCGATGTCATTTCGCAGCACCGTGCCGTTGCACGAGACGGACCAGACGCGCATGTTCACGTTGGTGTGGTAGCTCTCGCTGTGCCAGATCCGCAGCTCGTATGTCTTGTCCGCGCGCAGGTTGGGCAGCGTAAAGCGCATCTGCTTGCCGTAGAAGGTGGTCGTGGTCACTTCGAGCGGCGCGCCGGGGTTTACGCCGGCGGGCGGCGTGGCGGTGCCGTAGGTGTTGTTGTAGATGCCGCGCTGGGTGGTGGAGAGGAAATCCGCCGGGCAGAACGTCCCGACGAACTTCTGCGCCACGTCGCAGTTGAACGTGTAGACGGGGAACGCCGAGCCGACGGTCAGCTCCGCCGACGCCACGCCCACGCCGTTCGACGCCGTGAGGCGTACTTCCCAGTCGGTCGAGAAGTCGGGGACCGGCGCGTCGCATGACGTCATGTCTCCGTAGACGGTTGCGAGCGGCTGCCAGTCCGCTGAGCCGACGGGGTGCCCGGCGATGTGGTAGCGCAACACGTCCGTGGACTTCGACCAGGTGCAGTGCAAGGCGCTGCCCTTGCGGTTGGCGATGAAGTTCTTGACGGGGGACGGTGCGTTCGTGCCGAAGAGGGCGAGGCCGCAGTAGTGCGGCACGTCGTAGTGCGCCTTGGTGAACGAGGCGACGATCTCGCCGTTCGCGTTCGCCTGCGTCTCGAACGCCCGGACGTACGGCGTCTTGTATCCGGACGCCGCGATCTCGTCGAAGTTCGTCAACACCTGCACGTTCTGCAGGAAAAGGTTGAAGTCGCGTTTTCCGATGGTGGAGAAGTTGCCGTTGTTTTCGCTGCTGTGCAGTTCGAAACGGTAGGTGGCGTTCGGCGTCAGCCCCGTGAACTTGTTCGTAATGCAGTAGTTGCCGTAGCGCTCGCGCGTATAGACGTCCGTCGGCGCCCAGCAGACCGTCGTGTCGGCGATCGCGTTGTGCGCGCGGACGCTCCCGACGAGTGACCCCACGAGCGTCACGGGCGCATCGGGCCGGAACGGTTCGTACGTGGCGTCGACCTCGGCCGCCGCCACCACGGCCTCGACAAGGCCGTACGCGCCGTCCGCCAGCGCAGACATCATGAACAGGACAACGCCAAAAAGACACGCAGCTTTCTTGGTCAGATTCATGAGATTTCTTCCTTTTATGCAGAATTGTCAAGATTATACCTAATAAGTTGCCATGAACGCAATGTGAAAAGCGGTTTTTCGCAAAAGCCTCCGTAGAAGAGCCGAAATATGGTAAAATATCCGCCTTGAGGTTTTAGAGATGAGCAAGACGGTCTATTTCGACAACAATGCCACTACATGCGTCGCGCCGGAGGTGCGCGAGGCGATGATGCCTTTTTTCGGCGAACTGTACGGTAATCCTTCGTCCATGCATGCGTTCGGCGGGCAGGTGGCCGCGCATGTGACAAAGGCGCGCGAGCAGGTGGCCGCATTCTTGAACTGCGAGCCGGACGAAGTGCTGTTCACGTCCTGTGCAACGGAAAGTGACAACACGGCCTTGCGTGGCGTCGCGGACTGGTACGGCAAGGACTTGAAGGTGATCACCACGGCGGTGGAGCATCCCGCCGTCCTCCAACCCGCCCGCCGCCTGAAGGCGCAAGGCCACGAAGTGGTGGAACTGCCCGTAGACGGCGTAGGACAGATCGACCTGGAGCGTCTGCGCGCCGAGTTGAAGGGCGCGAAGCATGCGCTTGTCTCAGCGATGTGGGCGAACAACGAAACGGGAACCGTGTTCCCCGTCCGCGAGATCGCCGAGATCGCCAAGGAGTGTGGGGCGGTGGTCCACACGGACGCCGTGCAGGCGGCCGGCAAGACGCCGCTCGACATGAAAAAGGTTCCCGTGGACCTGCTCTCCATCTCTGGACACAAATTCCACGCGCCGAAAGGCGTAGGCATCCTCTTCGTGCGGCGCGGAACGAAGCTGAAGCCGTTCATGCTCGGCGGCCACCAGGAGGGAGGTCGGCGCGCGGGCACCGAGAATGTGCCGTACGTCGTAGGTCTCGCCAAGGCGTGCGAGCTGGCCACGGCCAACATGGACGCGGAGACGAAGCAGCTTACGGCGATGCGCGACAAGCTCCAGGCAGGTATCCTCGCCTCCTGCCCGAACGTGCGCGTGAACGGCGACCAGGCCCGCCGACTCCCCAACACGCTCAATGTCAGCTTCGAGTACATCGAGGGCGAGGCGATCGCCTACCACCTCTCGGACGAGGGCATCTGCATCTCCACCGGTTCGGCGTGCGCATCCGGCTCGCTCGACCCCTCGCACGTGATCCGCGCGATGGGCGTGCCGTTCATTGCCGTTCACGGCTCGATCCGCTTCTCGCTTTCGCGCTACAACACGATGGACGAGGTGGACTACGTGCTGGAGAAGCTGCCGCCGATTGTCCGGCACCTGCGCGACCTCTCGCCGTTCGGGCCGGACAAGGACCCGACGACCTACAAATGACGCGAACGCCGGAAACGAAAGAGGAGATTCCATGACCATCGAGGAACACTATCAGGTCCTGGCACCGAAGCTGACGAACTGGCTCGTCGCCACGGGATCGTCCTACAGCGTGGCGTGCGATCTCGTGCAGGAGACGTTCGTCAAGCTGTGGAAGATGCGCGACGACCTCCGCGACAACGACGCGGCGGTCTCGGGGCTGGTCTTCACGATCGCGCGAAACCTGCGCAAGAACCTGGCGCGCGACGACCGGCGGCTCGTCTTCCAGGAGGAGGTCCGCGAGGAGGACGCGGGCACGACGTCCGGCGCGCCGCCGACCGCTTCCGACGACGTCGCGTTCCTGCGGAATCGCCTGCAGCAGGCGTTCGCCGAGCTGCCGCCGCTGTTGCGGGAAGCCTATACGCTTTTCCAGATCGGCGAACTCTCGATCCGCGAGATTGCGCACGAGACGGGCGTGAGCGAGAATCTCGTCAAGGTCCGCATCCACCGCGCCAAGGAGAAGCTGAGGGTTCTTCTGGCCGACCTGCGGACAGGTTTCTGATTTTTTTTCGTCATCATGTAACCTTCTTGGCGTGGACGTGTAGACAGCGCGAGGAAAACACTATGAACGTCAATCTGAACACGATACATCAGGCGAACATCCCCACGATGCCAGCCGAAGTTGCGCCAAGCGCGCAAAAGCAGCAGACGGGGGGCGCTGCCGCGTTGTCGATCACGCATGCCGCCGCCTCTCCCGGCGAGATCGAGGGGGCAAACGTGCCCGAAGAGACCCTTGTCCGGAACGATCCGCTCGGCCAGCTCGTCGCTACGGCCTTCAACCTGCCGCCTCCGCCTTTCCCGGCGTTGCCCAACGGCTGACGCCGCAATTGTGCCCGGCTGAGTTTTGTCCGGATCCGGGTGACGAGAAATGAGGATTAGCGACAGAACGTTGCCGCAGATCGCGGAATACGCCAGATCGGGGCGGGTGGTCGTGTTCGATACGGAAACGACCGGCTGTTCGCGCTTCGACGAAATTTGCCAGATTGCCGCCGCCGAGTACGTGGGCGGTACGCTGACGCGCACGTTCAGCGCGTACGTGTGCCCCACCTGCGAGATGAATCCGTGGGCGGAAGCGGTGCACGGACTTTCGTTGGATTTTCTTTTCGAAAATGGCTTGGCTCCGGAAGAGGCGATGCGGCGGTTCTTCGAGTTTCTCGGAACCGACGCGCTCCTGGTGGCGCACAACAGTCGGTTCGACACGCGAATGCTGGACCAGGAGTGCGAGAAGTTCGGCCTTTGCTTCGCGCCGGAAGGCGTGGACACGTGCGATACGCTGGCGCTCGCCCGTCATCTGCGACCGGGCCTGAAGAGCTATGCGCTCGCCAATCTGGTGGATGTGTTGGGCATCGACGGAGTCAACAGCCACGACGCGCTCGACGACACCCTCGCCTGCGCCGGCGCGTTCTTCGCGCTGCTGAAGAACGCGACCTAATCTTGCCTCGTCTGGAAATTCGCTCTTTTGTCCGCTTTTCGTGGTTGGCAACCGGGGCCGAGGGATGGTACAATGTGCCTGTCGCGAGTGGCCGAGACGTCGGCGGAAACAAAGCAACCAGAAAAGAAGGAACGAGAAAATGACGAGCGAATCAACTGTAACGAGACGCGGATTCATGTTTGGCGCGGGCGCGTTCGGCGTGGCAGCCTATGCGGGACATGACATCGCCCCGAAGTCCGCATTCTCCGGCGAGATCAAGGGCCGCCGCCTGAAGATCGCCGCCGTCGGGTGCGGCGGCATGGGCGGTTCCGCCACGGAAAGCCTCATCAGCGCAGGGTGCGACCTCGTGGCCGTGTGCGACATCGATCCGTCCGCCTTCGACAGGTGGGAGAAGAAATACCCAGGCATCCCGAAGTTCACGGACTACCGCGACATGCTCAAGGCCATGGGCGACAAGTTCGAGGCCGTGCAGGTCGGTACGCCCGACCATACCCACGCCTATATCTCCATCGACTGCATGAACGCCGGGAAGCACGTATATGTGCAGAAGCCGCTCGCCCGCACCGTCGAGGAGTGCGAGCTGATGCTGAAGACATCCCTTCGCACGCGGCGCGTGGTGCAGATGGGCAACCAGGGCCATCCCGGCGTGTGGCGCTACAAGGCGCTGCGCGACGCGGGCGCGTGGGGCGGCATCAAGGAGATCTACAGCTGGAGCGACCGCCCGATCTGGCCGCAGGGCATGAAGGAATACGCCACGCCAGAAGCCCTGCCCGCGAACTTCGCGAAGAATGCATGGGACTGCTGGTGCGGGCCGAGCGCCGACCACGGCTACTCGAAGGCGTACCACAGGTTCAAGTGGCGCGGCTGGTGGGATTACGGTTGCGGCGCGATCGGCGACATGGCCGTGCACAACGCCGATCCCGCATTCTGGTCGCTTGAGCTGGGGTTGCCGGTGAAGGTGAAGGCGGACACCTTCGGCGAGGGGCCGATCACGATCGCGTACCCGAAGAAGTCGCGCATCGAGATGACTTTCGCGCCCAACAAGTGGCTGCCGAACGGCATCAAGCTCACGTGGCTCGACGGCGGCCTGAAGCCGGACATGAAGACCGTGCCCGGCCTCGCCGCGTACGCCGCCGACTTCGCCGTGAAGGATGAGGCAAACAAGGCGAAGAAGGCCAAGAAGGCGGGCAAGCCCTATACGCCGCCCGCGAAGATCAATCCGCTCGTGCCGGGCAACGGGCTCATCATCGTCGGCGAAAAGTCCACGACAATCGGCGAGTCGCATGCCAAGAAGCCTGTCTGCATCGCCGGCGACAAGGCCGCGTGCGCCGCCGCCTCGGCGGCGGGCGACGAGGCCGCGAAGTACAACCATTACCGCGAATTCGTGGAGGCTTGCCTCGCGGGCGACCTCGAGAAATGCGGCTCGAAGCTCTCGTACGCGGCACCGCTCACCGAGGCGCTCCTCATCGGCTGCATCGCGCTCCGCTTCCCCGGCGAGGAGTTGGCGTTCGACGCGAAGACGATGCGCTTCACGAACAAGCCCGAGGCCAACATGTTCCTCAAGGCCCCCAAGCGCGGCGAATGGGACTTTGCCAGGCTGGCCGTGCGGTGATCGCCATGAAGCGACTGGCGTTGGCGACGGTTGTCGCCGTAGCGTTGGCGGGGGCGTCTGCGCAGACGCCCCCGCTCGCGCATGTTGACCCGCTGATCGGCACGGAGGGGAGCGGTTCGCAGTACGGCGGCATGATGCCGTACGTGGGTGTGCCGTTCGGCTCGTTCCACATGGTGCCGATGACGCGCCTCAACCGCGTGGGGCAGTTGAGCTTCAACCAGGCGGACGATACGCTCATCGGCTTCATCCTCACGCGCCAGCCCGCCATCTGGATGGGCGACTGGGGCGAGGTTCGCATCCCCATCGAGCCCGCGAAGATCGAGAATGCCGAGTACACGCCTTTTCGGGGACTGGTCACGGCGGGCGGAAGAACCTTCGAGTACACGGCCACCGCGCATGCCGCCTGGTTGCGCGGCGACTTGCGTAACGTTCGGCTCCTCGACGGCTACTGTTCCAACCGCGACGACGAGAACCTAGGCTATCCGCTCCCGAACTTCAAGGGCTGGCGGTGCGTAAAGCGCGTGAAGGGCGGTCTGCAGGTCGGCGTCTCGCTCATTTCGCTCGACCAGGCGCGACGGAACCTCGAGACGGAAATCGGCGGCAAGACGTTCGAGGTTGTCGTAGAGGAGACGAGAGGCGCATGGGAACGGTACTTCGGACGTGTCGAGATCGACGCGCCCGACGACGTCAAGACCATCTTCTACACGGGCCTCTACCACACGCTCCTCTATCCCCGGCAGACCGACGAGCAAGGGCGCTACTATTCCGCGTTCGACGACAGCGTGCACGAAGGAACGATGTACAGCTGCTACTCGCTGTGGGATACGTACCGGGCCGAGCATCCGTGGCTGACGCTCGTCGCGCCGGAACGGGTGGACGGCATGATGCAGGCGCTCCTGGAGATGTACCGCGAAGGGGGCTGGCTCCCGAAGTGGCCGAATCCGTCCTACACCGGCATCATGATTGGCGCGCCGGCCGAGGTCGTGCTGGCGGAGGCGTACGTGAAGGGGTTCCGAGGCTTCGACCTCAAGCTGGCCTACGAGGCCGTGAAAAAAAACGCGACCGTCCCGCAGGTTGGCGATGACATGTGCGACTGGCGCGACCGGGGCGAGTTCGGGCGCACGCCGGAGACGCGCGGCGGGCTCGCGAGCTACATGAAGCGAGGCTACGTCGCGTGCGACCTCACGCGCGAGTCCGTCTCGCGGACGCAGGACTTCTGTCTCGACGACTGCGCGGCGGCGATTCTGGCCGACGCTACCGGCCATGCGGCAGACGCCGAATTCTTCCGCGCCCGCTCGCGGAACTACACCAATCTCTGGAATGCGTCGGCGTCCGCCTTCCTGCCGCGTCGCGCCGACGGCGCGTTCGTGCCGCGCGGCAAGCTGCGGCCTCCGTACCGCGACTACTGCGAGCAGTCGCCCGAGACGGGCGTGTGGGCCGTGCCGTTCGACGTCGATGGCCTCGTCGCCCTCATGGGCGGCAAGGAGACGGCGATTCGGCGGCTGGACGAGTTCTTCGATACGCTCTTCTGGGTGCCGGAGCGCGGCAACAGGTCGATCCACGGCAACGAGCCGTCGCATCACTGTGCCTACCTCTACAACCGATTCGGCGCGCCGGAGAAGACGCAGCGGCGTGTCCGCGAGATACTCTCTCGCGCCTATTCCACAAGTCGGAAGGGGTTCGACGGCAACGAGGACTGCGGGCAGATGAGCGCGTGGTACATCATGTCCGCGCTCGGCTTCTATCCGCTCGACCCGGCAAGCGGGGAGTACGAGCTTGGTTCGCCCCTCGTGCGTGGGGCGAGGCTGCGTATCGGTGCGCCCTATCCGTCGGCGACGCTTGAGATCCGCGTCAGGAACTACGCGCCAGGCCGCTGGCGCGTCGCACACGTGACGCTGAACGGACGGAAACTGAAGGATTGGCGTGTTCGCCATGCCGATCTGGTGAAGGGCGGCGTCCTCGAGTTCGAGATGTCGACCGTGCCTGAATCCTAATGCAGAGGATAGGGTCGGTCTCAGCAGGGACTACGGAATTATGTTATCATGTTTCAGGTGATTCGGCCTAGGTTGAAGAGAAAAGGAACGCAAAATGATGTTTGTGAAAAAAGCGACGTGTGCGATGCCGTTCGTGGCATGTATCGCAGCGGTTGCATTATCCTGCGCTGGCGCGGTACGGGTTGAGGTCTATCCGCAGGGCTTTGACGCGGGCGGGTGGGTTCTCGACGCGCAGTTCATGGACGTGATGGGATCGCCGTACCTGCTCGCGCACGGTCTCGGCGTCCGCGTGACGGACGCGAAGGCCCGCGTCGCGTTTCCCACGGCCGGCGAATACCGCGTGTGGGTGCGTACCCGCAACTGGGCCGACGGCGCGCCGGGGCGCTTCCGCGTCCTCGTTGACGGGAAGCCCTTGACGGGAGGACCTTTGCCCTCTGCTCCCGCAAAGGAATTTGGCGCGGGGAGCCGCGAATGGATGTGGGAGGACGGCGGAGTTGTGAAGGTCGACGGCACGACGGCAACGGTCGCGTTGGAGGACCTGACCGGGTTCGACGGACGTTGCGCGGGAATCGTGTTCGATTCGGATGCGCAGACGAGCGTACCCCCGGTCGGTGCGCTTAAGGTCGACGAGGCGGATGTCGCCGAGACGGTCAAGGCGGATTTCGTCGTGGTGGGCGGCGGGATGCCGGGCGTGTGCGCGGCGGTGGCGGCGGCGCGGCGCGGAATCAAGGTCGCGCTTGTGCAGGACCGTCCGGTGCTGGGCGGAAATGCCTCCGGGGAAATCCGCGTCTATTGCGCGGGAGAGGCGAAGTACGACCTTGTGAAGGAACTGCGCGGGTTCTTCATGAACCGCGATGCCAACATCGGCCTGTGCGATCAGCGGCGGATGCGCATCGTAGAGGACGAAAAGAACATCGACTTGCGCACGCTGACGCGGGCCTTCGGCGTGGAGAAGAACGCGGACGGCACAATCAAGGCGGTGAAGGCGCTCGACCTCAGGAGCAACCGCGTGGTCCGATTCGCGGCGCCGCTCTTCTGCGACGCGACGGGCGACGGATGGGTCGGCTTCTGGGCGGGCGCGGACTGGCGTATGGGGCGCGAGGCGAAAAGCGAGTTCAACGAAGGCCGGGCTCCCGACGTGGCAGACGGCGATACGCTCGGCGCGTCGCTCATGTGGACGAGCGCGGAGGCGAATGCGTCCGTGCCTTTCTCGGCGCCATGGGCGGAGCCGCACGCGCAGGGCGTGGTGGCGGTGGCCGGCGAGTGGAACTGGGAGTACGGCATCCACCAGGACATGATCGCGCAGGGCGAAGAAATCCGCGACCGCTTGCTGCTTGCCATCTACGGTGCCTTCTCCCGCGCGAAAAAGCTGCCGAAGAACGCAAACCGCGTCCTCAATCTCTGCCCGTGGCTTCTCGGCAAGCGCGAGTCGCGCCGCCTGATGGGCGACTGGGTCCTCTCGCAGAACGACGTGGAGGCACGGACGCCGTTCAAGGACGCCATTGCCGCCGGTTCGTGGGCGATCGACCTTCACTACGACGACTGTCGGCCGGGCGTCGATTTCCTTACCACCTGCAAGGGCGCGCTGAACGGCCGGTACTGGATTCCCTATCGCGCCATCTATTCGCGGAACGTCGGCAACCTCTTCATGGCCGGGCGGTGCTTCAGCTGCACGCACGTGGGGCTGGGCAGCCCGCGCGTGATCTGTACGCTCTCGCAACTCGGCGTGGCGGCGGGAGAGGCGGCGGCGCTGTGCAAGGAACTCGGCGCGACGCCGCGCGGCCTCTACGCGGGCGGACATGTCCGGATGCTTCAAGAACGTCTGGGCGGCGGCTTCCCGGGCGTTCCTGACAGGAAGACGGAGGGCTGGGCGATTGTCGACGACGAATCGCCCGACGTCAAGTTCGGGAAGGGGTGGGCGAGGCGGCACAACAACAACGGCGATCAGGTCGGAGACTTCTCGCGTTTCCCGAAGGCGGACGCGGAGCCGGCCGTCTATCCCTTGCCGGTCGAAAAGGCCGGTCGCTATGTCCTCATGGGCAAGGTGCCCTACTCCTACGGCGCGAAGCCGGGTTCGCAGACGTCATGCGAGATCGTGACCGGCGGAAAGACAAAAGCCTTCTTCTTCGACCAGGCGCAAGGCACGGGCAGCTGGCAAAAGATCGACGAATTCGACCTCGTGCCCGGCGCAACGCTCTCGATCATCCCCGCCAAGTCCAAAGGCTTTATTGTCGCGGATGGCTTTGCGCTTGTGCGGACGGAATAGGGCTGCTGCTGCCGTGGCGTCTCGGCATGTCCGTGCGCATGGCCCTTGCTTGCGCCGGAATCTTTTCGCCAATAGTCGAAACGGTCACGGTGCGACGACGCAACTGACGGAATTGTCGTCCACCGTGGGGATTGGAAGTCCGTCAACCGTCTTGAAGCTTACGCCTGCAACGTACATGCGCCGGGGATGGATGGCGTCCGGCGGACGGTCGTTGTGCGCGTGGAAGACGATCCGCCACTTGCCGTCCGCGTCCTTGAAGAGCGAATGATGGCCTGTGCCCTTCAGCCTGAACCGCCGCCGGAGAATCGGATTGCCGGCATATTTCGTCCACGGTCCCTCAAGGCTCTTCGTCGTCGCCACGCCCACGGCGTAGTCGGGATCGCGGTAGTCGTTCGCGGAATAGGTGAGCACGTACGTGCCGTCGATCTTCACGATGAACGGTCCTTCCGTAACCGAGCAGCGCGGATTCATCCGCTCCCACGGCTCCGTCGCGCGGAAGAGCATTCGAACCGTGCCGGGTTTGGCGTGAATGCAATCCTTCTCCATTTCCGTGAGCCACACGACGTTCCCCTTGTCAAAGTGCACGTAGACCATCCACGCGCGACCGTCGTCATCGATGAAGAGCGAGTTGTCGATGCCTTTCCGTTCAAGGATCGGTTTCTTCTCCGTTTGGCGGAACGGTCCGAGCGGACTCTCCGCCTCGGCGGCGCATACGTGCTCCTCCGCCGAGTAGAACATCACGTACCGTCCGCCCACGTGATAGACCTCCGGTGCCCAGAAATTCTTCTCGCCGAACGAGTCGTCCCTGTGCAGGGCAAAACCGTCTTTCGCCTTGCCGACGTCCATCTTCCAATGGACGAGGTCGGTGGACGTGGCGATGCCGATACCTTCCTTCGAGCGGTACGTGCCGTAGGCGTAATAGGTGCCGTTCTCGTAAAGGATGAACGGATCGGCGAACGGTACGCGCCTGTCTCGCGGCGGCGCGACGAGATCGCCGAAGAGAGGCGCGGACAACAGAAGCGCCGCCGCCAAGACTATCTTTCCTGTTTTCATTTTTTCGCTCCTAAGTCTTTGATTCTCTCTGCATTTTCCACGGCGCGCATGTCAGTTGCTGGCCCAGGCGGCGTAAAGAATCTTGGCCCTCACGTCGTAGAAGAACGAGTAGCCGCCGCAAGTGGCGTAACGGTAGTTGTAGGCAAGAAATTCCTTTGGGTAGGGC
>CAMNLN010000002.1 GCA_946543025.1 uncultured Verrucomicrobiota bacterium | reverse complement strand
ATGCGAGCGGGTTGAAGGCGATGCCTCCCGTGCCCTGCAGGTTGTTGAGCGGCACACCGCCGTATGCGGTAGCATGGATTCCAACCCCGACCGCGACAGCGGCGAGTGACGAGAATACAGTTCGGACCGAATTCTCGCGAATGCCTCTCGCCGAGAATGAGATTACAGTGCGGAAGAATTTGATTCTGTCGTTGATGTTCATGTTTCTTTTTCCTTTTCTGCCGAATTTTCGGCGATTGTTTTAGTTCTGGTGGAAGCCCCCGTCTCGGGGGGATGTGAGACGGGGGCAAGAGGGTTAGATGCTTTCTAAAGCCTCGTCGAGGGCGGCGATGATGTCGTCGATGTGCTCGAGGCCGATGGAGAGGCGGATCAGTTCGGGTGCCACACCGCCCTTGCGCAGATCTTCATCAGAGAGCTGCGAGTGGGTAGTGGAGGCCGGATGGATGATGAGGCTCTTCGCGTCGCCAACGTTCGCGAGGATCGAGAAGATGTCCCCGTTCGCCGCGTCCGTGACCTTGCGCGCTTCCTCCGCGCCGCCCTTCACGCCGAACACGACCACGCCGCCCGCGCCGTTCGGCAAGTACTTTTCCGCCAGCTCGGGCTGCGTGAGCGAGGGGTACTTCACCCACGCCACCTTCGGATGGCTCTGGAGGTGCTTCGCCACGGCGAGCGCGTTCTCGCTGTGGCGCGCGATGCGGAGCGGGAGAGATTCGACTCCCTGCAGGAAAATCCACGCCGCGTCCGGCGCAAGCGTCGGACCCTGGTTTCGGATGCCGACCGTCAACAGACGAATCGAGAACGCAATGGGCTTCAGAGGTTCAGGAAGATCGTGCGCGAAGCGCAGGCCGTGGTAGCCGGCATCCGGTTCGTTGTAGAGCGCAAACTTAGGGTTTGTGAAGTCGAAGCCGCCCTTCTCCACCACAATGCCGCCGATTCCGGCACCATGTCCGCCAATCCATTTCGAGAGCGAATGGATCACGAAGTCTGCGCCATGGTCAAGCGCGCGCAGGAGCGGCGGCGGCGTAAAGGTGGCGTCGACGACGAGCGGCAGACCGTGACGATGGGCGACGGCCGCGTAGCCTTCGATGTCCGCGATGTCAAGGGCGGGGTTGCCGACAGCCTCGATGAAGAGAAGCCTAGTCTTCTCCGTAATCGCTGCCTCGACAGCCTCTAAATCGTTCACCGGCGTGAAGTTCACCTTGATGCCGACGTTCGGCAGAATGGCGTCGAACTGGCTGAAGGTGCCGCCGTAAAGATTGCTTGCCGCCACGATTTCGTCGCCCGCGCGGGCGATGTTGGTGATCGTGAAGTAGATGGCCGCGGTGCCGGACGCGAGCGTTTGCGCCGCCGCGCCGCCTTCGAGGGCCGCGATGCGCTTCGCGAGCACGTCGTTCGTTGGATTCATCAAGCGCGCGTAGATGTTGCCGAGCTCGCGCAGTCCGAAGAGATCTGCACCGTGCTTGGAGTTGCGGAAGTTGTAGGCCGTCGTGCGGTACACCGGCACGGCCCGCGCGTTCGTCGCAGGGTCGCCGTGCGCGTCCTGTCCGGCATGGATCGCCAAGGTCTCGATATGGTACTTTCTGTCGCTCATGTTAATGTTCCTTTCGGATCTTTTGGTTCGTTCTTGCCTGATGTGGTGTTGACGCCACATAGTCTAGCACCTTGACGGTACTATCGGGTAATCGGAAGTACATGATAAAAGGCATAGGATATACCTATGCCAACGCGTCCTTCGAAAATGATGACGGAGAATATGCTAGCGGCTTGCCACGCGTGCCTGCACGGCTTCGACGAACACCTTGCCGGCGGCAGAAAGCGGAATGCCGGCGCAACGAACAAATCCCACTCGGATCGTGTCTTCAAGCTTGAGCGGCACGGAGACGATCATCGGATTGTACGCCTTGCTGTGCGCGCCGGAGGACACCGTGAATCCGTCGAGTCCCAAGACAAGGTTCGTCATCGTCGCGCGGTCGCGCACACGGATGTTCTTCTTGCGATCGATCGACGGCATCACCTCTTCGGCGAAATAGAGCGCGTTCTCCACGCCCTGCTCGTACGTGAGGTAGGGGTAGGCGTCCAGCTCCTGCGGACGAATGAACTTCTTCTTCGCGAGCGGATGCTTCTTTCCGAGGAAGACATGCGGCTTTGCCGTGAAAAGCTCTTCGAAAACGAGCTCTTCCTTACGAAGTATCTTCATGATCGTGCGTTCGTTCCTCCGTGAAAGATAAAGAATTCCGATCTCGCTTCTGTGCCGTGCCACGTCTTCGATGATTTCGCTCGTCACGGTCTCGCGAAGAGTAAAGTCGTAAGATTCAGCGCCGTTTGACTTCACGACCTCCATGAACGCTTCGATTGCGAACGCGTAATGCTGGCAGGAGACGGCAAACTGCGGACGCCGCACCGCCTTGCCGGTGTACTTCTCCTGAATGCGGGCGGCATCATCAAGTATTTGTCGCGCAGAGGAAAGAAACTCCTCTCCCTCGTGTGTCACCGCCACGCCTCGGCTGGAACGCGTGAAGATCGCAATACGAAGTTCCTCTTCCAATGCCCGAATCGATTCTGTCAGCGTCGGCTGCGTGACAAATACCCTTCTTGCCGCCTCACTCAGGCTTCCACATGTGGCAACCGCGTCTGCATACTTCAGTTGCTGCAAGGTCATTTTGTTCCGCCTTTCTTAATGCTTGGAGGTTTGTAAGAGTCCTGTCATGCCTTAAAGAGAGAGATAAACCTTTCAATCTCCTCGTTTCTCATCCGAACATAGATAGCCAAATCGGTTTCTTCTGGTACAATCGGCGTCACGTAGGCGCTGCCACAAGACGCGCAACATGCGCCATCGTTCAATGGGGCACCGCATGTCGGACACCTGGTTTCTAGCAATTCGCCGCATTGCGTACAATGTGTCCCGCCCGTTGGAGAGGAAACATGTCGCAAGGGGCGATAGAGGAGGTGTCCTCCGACAACATACGGAACATTCGAAGGACAATCGCAGTTTGGACAATATCCGTGAACACCTGCCGCAACAGGCAGTTGCATGTGAGAAGTCAGCGCAACATGCGGCACTTCCTGCTTCTCCTCAATCGAGACGCCTAATAAGTCAGCAATCTTCTTGACCGTCTCGTCAGAGAGCTTGGTCGTCATCCCTGCCTCGAACATTGAAATGGCCGACTGCTTGCAGCCGACCATGTGCGCAAGGGCCGACTGGTTATAGCCCTTCGCTTGGCGCGCCTTCTTAAACTTGAGGCAAATGTCTTTAGACAGGTTAGTCATCCTATTATTCTCTTTGCCGAATAGTATGCCTTTTTCCGTTCGTCTTGGCAATCACCGAGTTATCAACAGTTATAAACTTATTTATCACAACTTAAGTTATAAACAACTGTTAATAAGCCTGTTTATAACCTACTTATCAACATGTTGTTATAATTCGTTGATAACACCAGTCAATCAGCATTAGAAATGCTTTCGCCCTTCAGTTCACAATTTGGAAATATAAATAGCCTACAGTCGATAGGGCCGTTATAAAATGGGATACGCGTGACATAATACAAATTGATCTGCTTGGAAAGTTCAGGGCTACCTGTCAGCACCGCACCAACATAACCTTTGCACTTCTCGTTCATGAATGTTCCAATACGTTCGTATATAGGGCCCAATTCAACCGGATCGCCCAAACGAATGCCGTATTCAGGGTTGAAAAACACGCAACCTCGATATTTGCTTTCAACTGGATAATCCGGGATTGGGGTTTCACCAAAGTCACACGATACGAACTTGATCAAGTGAGAGACGCCGGCGGCATGGGCATTCAGTTGCGCGTTTTGTACGGCTTCAGGCGAGATGTCTGACGCAACAATTGGCGGAATATCGTATTTCTTTTCCTTTTCAGCTGCTTCAAGGACCATGTCTTTCCAAATTTGCTCAGGAGAAGCTCCAAAACGTTGACGTGAGGCAACTCTTGGAGCTGTTTCACCTGCAATAATTTGAGAATATCCTTTAAGAGACATGAATCCAAAATGAGAACGCAAGGAGCCAGGTGCCCGACCGATAGCAATCATCGCTGCCTCGATTGCAGGTGTACCGGATCCGCACATTGGAGAGATGAAAGGCGTTTTTCGATCCCACTTCATGGCGTCAATACAAGCAGCCGCCAATGTTTCCTGCATTGGGGCCGATCCTGGAATTTTTCGATAACCTCGCTTTGAGAGCGGGGCTCCGCTCGTATCGAGGTAAATGATCATGCGATTGTTTTCCCAGTGTAGAAATACTGCCGCACCACGATCATAATCTGCACCAGAATCTGGACGCCGGTTGCACTTCATCCTCATTCTATCTACGATTGCATCTTTCGTTACAAGAGATGGCAAGCGTGTATCTCGTACTGTATTGTTTCGGACAATAGACGATACAGAAAAATATCCATCAGCCTCAATGAGGTTTTCCCAGTCGATGGATCCAACAAGGCTATATAGCTCGCGTACATGGCGGCATGTTGCCCGCAAGAGCGGAACGAGAACACGATGTGCCGTTCGAACGTAAAGGTTCAACTTAAACACATCGCGTATGGATCCTTTTACGACTACGATGTTTTCCGTCATGTCAATCGGCTCATAGCCTAGTTCCCTTACTTCTTTTTCAACCCAGGGAGCCAGGCATTTGGCGCACGAAAGAATGATCGGATAAGAAGTATCCGTCCAAATTTTCACGACTATCTTACCTGCTTATCAGTTGATACGCAACGGCATCATCACATACAAGAACGGAACCGAACACTTGATCAAAGCCGGCTTGGATCCATCGTTGATTTCCATCGTGATCTCATCCTCGTCAATCGCCTTGAGGGGATCCATCACGTAGTTAGGATTAAATACGATTTCAATCTTTCCGCCATCATACTTGATCGGAACGATATCCCGAACTTCGCCTACTTCCGCCGCGCGGGAAGACACAATCAACTGGTTTGACTCAAATGTCAGCCTAATGGAGTTAGACTCTTCCATCGTCATGACGCTTGCGCGATCAAGAGCTGACAGAAGGAGCTGCCGATCAACACTGATTCGCTCGGTGCAAGCTTCAGGAATTACTTGACGATAATTTGGATAAACTTCGTCTAGCAGTTTTGAATAGACTTTTGTCTGCCCCATCTTAAAAGCAATCTGAGTCTTCTCAATCGTAACTCTAACGTCGCCGTCAGTAGTCAATGATCTCTGAAGTTCATTGACTACCTTTGACGGAAGAATCACGTCTTTTTCAGCTTCTGCGGGCAACTCGATTTCATGCTCGACGAGAGCCAAACGCCGCCCATCGGTCGCCACCATCGTCAACTTGCCGCCCTTGAAAGACATCAATACGCCCTTCAGCGTCTTTCGCGTATCGTCTTGAGAAGCAGCATAAGCTGTCTTTCTCAACATTTCGCGCAATGTAATCTGAGGGAGAACATACTCGAACGAATCGCTATCTTTTGGGAGCGTCGGATAATCGACCACCGACATTCCTGCAAGCTTTGAAGTCGAAGACCCAGCCTTGATCACGGCACGATCCTGTGCGTCAACCTCTACTTCAACCACTCCTTCCGGTGCCTTCGCAATCGTATTTAGCAGAAGCTTAGCAGGAAGCGTCGTTGCTCCTTCTCTTACGACTTCACAATCAACAACACACCGAATCGATATGTCAAGATCCGTCGTCGTCAGATAGAGGCTCTTTTCCTTTGCCTCCAAAAGAATGTTCTGTATAATCTGCAAGGCACCTTTTGACGGCACGATGTTCTGGACCGTCTTGAGTCCTTCCAAGAATTGAGACCGAGTGATTTTGAAGTTCATGGACAACTCCTGTTGGCTGTTCTTTCTCTTCTATGATGAACGATGGATATCATTTTACCCTAATATGGTTATGAAAGTAAAGCATGAATAATAATATTATTATGCCTGTTCATATTGTAGACAAGTCCTGCGAACAGCACCTATAGAAGGGGTTTGCAGGTTTTTTCTTGTCGACATAAGGTTATGAATTTTGCTGACAACGGTAAACATGATTCACTGGAGCAAAAGGTTGTTGACAACCGGTGGCGTTATGAACAACTTGTGCAACATCGATTGACAGATTGTCATTCAAGTATGTCCGATGCTTTTCGGCCCATCCGTGAAACAATCTCCTCCATCGACTTCTTCAGGTCTGGTTCCACGTCAAGCCGTTTTTGTATGGTCTGGGCACCATGAAGCACTGTTGCGTGCGTCTTTTTGAATTCGTCGGCTATCTCTTGAAGAGACTTTGTCGTCAACTTTCGCGATAGAAACATCGCCAATTGGCGCGGAGTCACAAGAGTTTGTGTTCGTTGAGGAGAGAGTATGTCCTCGATTGTGACGCCATAGAAAGTCGCAACGGTCTTCATGATGTCGCCGATAGAAAGATCCTTGATCGTTTTTTCTTCTTCGATTGAATCCCTTAAAAGATGCTTGGCAATATCAATGGTAAGTGGAATATCGCCCTGCATAGACATGAACGTGACGATTCGTGCCAATGCTCCTTCAATTGCCCGCACATGCGAACGAATGTTCTCAGCAATGAACTTTAATATTTCTTCCGGGATGATCTTTTGAGTCGCCTGAGCCTTTGATTTCAAGATGGCCAGCCGCGTTTCATATGAAGGAGATTCAATTTCGACAACCATACCCTGTTGGAATCTTCCAATTAACCGTTCTTCAAACTTGTTTAGATTCTTCGGGGAAACATCGCTTGTGATGACGATTTGCTTGTGATAGAGTATGAGAGAATTGAATGTGTTGAAAAACTCTTCTTGGACTTTTTCCTTCCCAGCAATGAACTGGACGTCATCCAACAGCAAGACATCAACTTTTCTATACCTTTCTCGAAAGGCCGGAAGAGAATCGTTTTGTATTGCGTTGATATACTCGTTTAAGAATGTCTCTGATGTAATGAAACATACGGAAGACGCTGGCGAATGGTTGAGAACATAGTGTCCAATCGCTTCCATCAGATGGGTTTTTCCTAGACCTGTTCCACCATAAATGAAAAGAGGATTGTATGATGTACGTCCAGGTCCCTTTGCAACTGCTATCGCTGCCGCATGGGCAAACGAGTTAGAAGGACCTCTTACGAAATTTTCAAATGTATAGTTCTCATGAAGAGGCATTGTTGAAGGAATACTTCGCAAATGAGATGCAACCGTATGTTGGGCCTCGATTGGCTTGTTTCTTGCCAGTTCGGGCGACGGAGTTGCAGGCGTAATGCTCTCTTGTTTTTCTCTTACGGCAAAACGAACATGAAACTCCTCTGGAAGCCCAGCGGCATGCAGGGCCCGTTCAAGCGGCAGTGCAAGTTTTGGACTAAGCCAATCCACATGAAACTGATCAGAAAACCCAACAACATATTCGTTGTTTTCAATTAAATGAGAAGTAATCAGCGGAACATAACGTTCCATTTGGCTTCGTTCTTGTTCAGTTTCCATTACCTCTCGCAAAAGCGAAAGGGACTTTTGCCAAAGTTCTTCAGAAGAAGTTATCAAATTGTTTTCTATCATGGCTCTATTCCCGCTTTGGAATGACACCTATTTAACCATATTTTTTTTTCTGCGTGAACAAGGAAGAAATAATCATGTATTCACAAGATATGAACATACATTGTTAATAACTTTTTATCTTATTTTACTTGCTTGAAAAACTTTCTCATCTCTTCTGAAGTTGTGCAGGATAAGAGTTTTTCTCTATCACTATCATTATGAAGAATATGGCTAATAAATGCCATAAGTTGAAGATATGGGGCATGTGCTGTTTCGGGAACAAGCGTTAGCACGATAATCTGAATCTTTGAATGATCTATTGTTTCGTAGTCAGGAATGATTCCATTTTCATTTTCTCTGTTGTCAACAAGAGCGACCGCACCAAGAATATGGTTTACGCCATCCGTTCGTCCATGTGGTACGGCAATGCCAAGATCAAGTCCAGTTGGCATTGATTCTTCACGTGAAAATACTGCTTCCTTGACTTTTTCCTTGTCTACAAGGTTTTTTGGAAATGCTTGAGCCACCTTTTCTATCATTTTTTCAATTGCCTCGCGCTTTGAATAGGCTTTAAATGCAGGCAGCATCACAAAACCTTGAACACAGCGTGAAGCGAGAGCAGTTGAAGAAATTTTTTCTACATCTTCTTTTTGTGTCACAATTTTTTCCATAATGTCATTTCTCTTCTGTATTTTTGACAAGGTATGAGTCAGTTCGTTCATCTGGCTGATGACTTCCATCCATGCCTGATTTATAACCGCCTCTTCAGAAGGAGTGCATTCGATTCTTATCTTCTTTCCTTTCCAGTACAGCGAAAGTTCAATCGCATCCATTGATATTTCCCAAATGGACATGTTGTTTTCCCTGGCAAGCTGAATAGTAAAAAATCCTTCATGACGAAATTCATCTACAAGCTTGTTCTGCATAATTTCCGCGATTTGCGGATTCGGCAGATCAAAAACTATCTGTCGAGAATCGTCCATTGAGTTCTTTGGATTTTTGACGCCACGCTTTTTGGGTATAAAGAGAGCAATCAACGTTGGCGGCGCTATCACGGTAGTCACAAGCGTCATCATGATTCCGATCCCAAATATTTCTTGCGAAAGAAATCCATTTGAAAGACCTAATCCGGCAATGATGAGGGCCACTTCCCCGCGCGGCACCATGCCGGCGCCAATCCTCATGCCGCCCAAGAAGTTGAACCCGCAAAACCAACTCGGAAGAGCGCAGCCAATGATTTTTGCGAAAACGGCGAGTACGGTATAGATGCTGCCGAATATCAAGACTGGTTTTGACATAAGCGCGTTCATATCGACCATCATGCCCATGACGCAGAAAAAGATCGGAACGAGGAATGTATAGAGTGGTGCCAATGTTTCCTGAATCATGTGCTTTAGATCGGTTCGGCTGAGGGCAAGCCCCATCACATACGCTCCAATAATCATCGCAAGTCCCATGAACTCGAAAAACCCGGCAAGGATCATTGAAAGTCCGAATGCCAAAGTTGCGATTGCCTGCGGGCTTTTGAACAGCTTGAGAAGCCAGGATATCTTTCGCGCCACCAAGACGCCGATTAGCGTGGCACCTAGCCAAACGCCGAACGCTTTGACTGCTACCATGCCGATTCTATCCCATGGAACGCCGGTTGAACCACTTGTTGAATCTGATGCGGCGATAGTCGCGGCGATGACGCCGTTTCCAATAGCTAATACAATCATCCCCAGCACGTCGTCAATCACCGCGCCAGCCATGATCGTGACGCCTTCTTCGGAGTCCATCTTCTTTCGCTCGGAAAGTATTCGTGCCGTAATGCCTACAGAGGTAGCCGTGGACATGATGCCCATGTACATCGGTGCCGCCTGCATGATTGCCTGCCCAAAAGACATGTGAGCCAGCTGTCCGAATGCGGATGGAAAGAACTTGGGAAGCAAGATGACGGCACATATATCGCCAAAGGCGAAACTGAAGATAACACCGCCAAGTCCAACTAGAGATCCGACAAACGAATACTTGAGAAACATCTTGAGATTAGTTTCCAGCCCTGACAAGAACAACAGGATGATCGAAGCGAGAGTGGCGATTCCGTAAAGAGCCGGCGAGGTTGCGTCAAAAATGTTTCCTGCTCCTGCGATTGTTCCGAACATTTTCTGAGCGGGACCGTTTGCCGCAGAGTTCATGGCGCTCAACGCAACGCCGTTGAAAAGTCCGTTCGGGAATATGCCGTCGATGGGAATACCTCCAAGAGCCCATGGCCCGATCACGATACCTGCTCCGAGTTCGCCGAGAATAGATGGCAACTTGAAGAGAGAAGCAATCATGCCGCCAATCTTTGCAGCGAAAATGATGATTCCGATCTGCAGAACAAGGAACATCATCTCTTCGACGCGGGGAAGACCAAAGTTCGGATATGCGGGAACAAAAGTCTCGCCTGCAGAAACGCCTGCCGCGAACAGACATGTTAAGACAACCAAAAACAACCTGTTTTTCATGGGTTCTATTATAACATATTTTGGTTGGTCGGCGATTGCCCTACCTAATCGTTAATTGCGCATAACAAATATATTGAACGGTTCATTTTAAGGTGAATCAATTATTTGTCTGTTTTTCTCCAGAGGCAATGTGAAAAGATGACGCGAAGAAAATAATGTAAAACCATATCGGATATTTAGTTTCTTCTGTTGGAATATATTAGTCTGCGTGTCTGCTGTCAGTAGCATCACCCAATATGAATCTCACGCCGAGACACATCGAAAATATGAGTAAAATTGATTTTCGAATCTATAACTTAGCGCATTATGTATCAAATATAGCAGAACTAAGGTTGGAAATCCTCTGCGAACTTGGTTCTCTCTGCCCCCAACGCATGTAAATAACCCTATTAAGATTGACAATGGGTCCGCTATAAGAATTGTGAAACTATAAAGAAGTTTAGGTCTCTTAACCGAAACAACCCATACATGACGAGTTTATCCTTTTCATGGCACTACTTGTTTTGACGAATGACCACGCTTGATCAAGATGGCGAGAATCGCGATATCAGCCGGATTGACTCCTGAAATACGACTTGCTTGAGCGAGTGTTTCCGGACGAAACTTTTTCAGTTTCTCTCTGCTTTCGAAGCGGACAGCTTGGCATTTGTCATAGTCTAGCCAATCAGGAATTTTGATTGATTCATCCTTTTTTGCTCGTTCTGCCGCCAACTCCTCTTGCCGAATATAGCCATCGTAGTGTGCTCTGATTTCAATCTGCTCGACTACATCGCTTGGAATTGTTTCTGCTGTGCATTGACATAGCCTCTGAAAGGCTGACCGCACTTCATTTGACGCTGATTCATCAGCGAGCTCTTCTTCTTTCAGCATCATATTGTTATTTGACGAGTGAAACACTTTCGATCGGTAATTTGATCCATGCTGTTGGAGCAGGCTGAACAAAGTTTTTCCGGAACTGGTATTTGTTGTACGAAGGCGGTTCACTTCCCGTTCGATGAACTTGGCTTGCAGACGGGTCGTTTCACGAATTTCTGGCGAGAGAACGCCAACGCGATCTGCCGCATCGGCCAATCGGTAGCGCGCATTGTCCTGCCGAAGAATGAGCCGGCGTTCAGCCCTCGACGTGAACATTCGATAGGGCTCGTCCGTTCCCTTAGTCACCAGATCGTCAATTAAAACGCCTATATACGCATCCTGCCGACTTAAGATAAGAGGTTCTTCGTTTCGCAATGAAAATACGGCGTTGATTCCAGCCATGATCCCTTGTGCAGCAGCTTCCTCGTAGCCGGTTGTTCCATTGACTTGTCCCGCAAAATAGAGGCCCTTGATCCTTTTCGACTCAAGTGTATGACGGAGTTCCCTCGCATCTATCCCATCGTATTCAATCGCATACGCATATGCGAGAAATGTAGCATGTTCTAGACCAGGTATAGATCTGACAACTTCTTCTTGAACCGAGCGGGGTAAACTGTTTGAAAGTCCGTTTGGGTAGACAACAGTCCATTCTCGATCTTCTGGCTCAAGAATTACATGATGACTTTCTGCAGATTCAAAGCGCACGATCTTGTCCTCTATCGATGGACAATACCGTACTCCAGTGCCAACAATCGCTCCTCCATACAAGGAACTTTCTTTAAGGTTTTTTCTGATGATCTCATGAGTTTTACTTGTCGTATGCGTTGCAAAGCACGGCAAGTTCATTGTGTTGAACGGCCACGGTGCCATGACATTGTGCCATGTGGCACACTTTCTGTTGTTCTGGAACCGACACCGCCCATTGGGATTGCTGCATAGACGTTTCTTTAGCTTGGCTTCATATCCTGCTGCGCTCGTAATGTGCCATGTGGCACAAGTCGAAAGCAGCCTGCGCGTCCGAAGAGAAAAACAAGGTGGAAAATTTTCGCCATACTGGGGAAGTGTTTTGGAAAAATCAACGGAAGAAGCTTGAAGACGCGGTGGTGTGCCGGTCTTCAGGCGAATCAAGTCGAATCCAAGGTTGGCGAGTGACTTGCTTAATGAGATGGCTGAAGGACGGTTATCGCCCCCCGAATCTTTGAAATCTTTTCCAATAAAAATACGGCCGCGAAGAGAAGTGCCGGCTGTGATGATTACAATCTTTGCTGTGATTGTGCCGTGCGAAAGGGTTGAAATGCCTGTAATATTTGAACAAGTAGGGTCGACCTGAACGGATGTTACCAGGTCCTCAAGCAGCAGAAGATTGTTTTGGGAACGGACGACGCATTGCATTCTCCTTGTATATTCAAGCTTGGCGCATTGGGCACGAGTAGCTCGTACAGCTGGCCCTCGGCTTAAATTCAGGGTTTTTTCTTGGAGAGACGTTAGATCGGCGTTGAAGCCCATTTCGCCGCCAAGGGCATCAAGTTCAAATACAAGATGGCTTTTGGCAAGTCCGCCGATAGATGGATTGCACGGCATGCGAGCGACTGACTCGGCAAGGCCTGTAACTAGAAGTGTGTGTACGCCCATGCGGGCGGCAACAAGCGCCGCCTCGACACCTGCGTGACCACCTCCTACAACAATGATTTCAGGACGGAAATCCATGCGCGATAGTATATCAAATTCCCGAAGAGTTGACCTGTCGTTACTGTAACACATATTAGGAAACGACAAACGAAATGTTGGTTGCATGGAAATGCAAAGAGAGGTCACGTAAGAAGATGTGAAACGATTTAAGATGTGCTCATGTCCATTCATTGTCGAATAGTAGATCAATCGTTACCTTTTTGATTGTTAATCTGGCGGATATGAAACTACCTCCGTGTGCTTGAGTCAAAAACCAAGATTCCATGTTGTCCTACGGTTAAGAGGTGTGAGGTGTCTGTTATTGGTCTGCTTGTTACTCTATTGCAAAGAATCTGTCTGCTCTGCTTGCCCCTAGGTCCGATCTTGTCTTATCATGTCAAGACACGCAATAGACAAAAAGAAAATCGTAAAATTATTTTTAGGCAAGTTCTTGTTTGCCTTGAAAGTTCAGTCAAGCGTAAAAACATACACATGTCACCCCACACCTTAACCTTATGTATCGTGGTTATGTAAATGGATGATAAGTTTAGTATACAGCATGTCTCGACTGACATTGCAGGGCCAATCCAAGATTTGCGACTGGAAGTACCACTGCAATGATGTGCTTGATTAGAAACATTGTTTGTCAGAGTTTATGTTGAACGCGCGAAAAGACCGAACTCCCAAATTACAAATATGACAGTGAATACATTTGTGGCCGTTGGCTGCCCTACAGTACAGGGAGAAAGGCATTTTTAGGTGAATTTCTTTCCTAATGTTTTGGCAGATAGACGAGACAGTTGAAAACCAATCCGAATGGGAAAAATCGTCCAATAATACAATTCGGTCTTATGTTGGTGATCTGTATCTGGCAATGTTTTCTTGTTTGTTGTGCCGAAATCCCATGTGTAGAAAAACAGAACAAACAAATTATTGACAATTATATCAAGCTTGTAAACAATATGTTATGCGTTGTAAATAACTTGGTCATATCGTTTTCGTCCTTTAAAATAAGGGGTTTGAAAACATCTCTAAAAAAGCGAGAAAAAGATATGTTAAAAGTACAGCTGATTATCTACTGGTTATCAACAAAAGAAAAATGTCATATTGAAGTCGGCTGCCGAGCGTTATTCTCCGAATTTCAGCATTCTACGGCAGAACATGTTGAAAGAAGAGGGGTGAGTTCCTTCGTTAACTTGTTATTTGGCATAAACGGTGTTGACACCGAACGGATTATTGTCGCGTTTTCAAAATGGTTGCGTTATTCACAGTAATTTAAAACAGACCGTGTTGGCGGATCTGCTTGCGACATGCAAGGGGTGGTGGCGACGATAATGCCGCTACCGTAGACGCAATTCGCAGAGGCCAGTGGAGAATCCGGGCTTGAGCTTGATCTGAAGACGCACGGAGACGGCCGGCATCGGCTTTGCAAATGTCACACGCGACCAGTCGCCCTTCACAATCGGACACGCGGTTGCGGCGTCCTGCCAGTCGGTCATCTCGCCGAGTTGCGTCTGCACTTTCCATTCAGCAGGTACGCGGCATCCGCCGACGGGATCGTCGTCGAACCAGTACACGTCCACGCCGCGCACGGTTTCCTCGCCTGGAAGGATCACCTCTACCCATTCCTCCGTTCCCTTGTGAGGCCAGAACGTGCAACGTTTCTGACGGTTGTCATAGGCCGCGCCGTTTTTCGGAAAGATACCGTCGAAGAGCGCAGACGTCGATTCACGCGGATAGATGTATGAGACCTTCGCCTTAAGCGATTGGGCCGTGCTGGCTACGGCCACGTCTGGCGACGCGGGGAACCATGTCTGCATCTCGCCCGCTTCGCGGTGGCACCAGGCGAAGTACGGGATGAGCGTGATAGGGCAGGGCGGTCCTACCTTGAGCTGCTTGATTCCCTTCCGCACGTGGCAGCCGGTGGTCATGAGTGCGGGCATCTTTATTCCACAGATGTTCACGGCTCCTTCCGTGAATGTGGCGTCCGCCGGCAGCACGATGTCGCGTGCGTATCCGTTGTTGTCGATACCTTCGGCGCACCACACGATCGGTCCGCGTTCAACGGCAAGACGTCCGCGGTCTGCTACCACGCGTGTGTCCGCCTTAATTCGTTTTACAGACATCGGAATGTCTATCGTTACCGCGTCGCCACGCCGCCAGGCGCGGTCGATCGTGCAGTAGCCTTTGTCAAGGACGAGCGGTGCCGGCTCGCCATTCACCTTCACGGCAACGGCGGATGCGTCAGCCGGAACGGTCTGCTCGTACAGTGTGCTCGGCACGGGACGTCCGGTCGCCCATCCGGGGACGCGTACCTTCAGCGAAAACCGCTGGCCGTCCGCCGCCGGCGTCACAGAGACGGTACTTGTCCCGTTCCACGGGTAGTCCGTCCTTTGCGCGAGCGTGACCGTCCCGGACGCGAGCGCGAGCTTGGCGTCGGACGCGATGAACAGGTTCAGATAGGCCGTGTCGCCAGACGTCGAGTAGGCGTATTGGGCGATCTGCGGGATGAAACGCACTACGTTTACCGGGCAACAACTGCAGCCGAACCATTTTGAGCGCGCATAACCGCCGGCAGACGCGAGCGGATTCGGGTAGAAGAACTCATCGCCGGACATCGAGATGCCAGAGAGGAATCCGTTGTAGATGATGCGTTCGATCACGTCCATGTACTTGCCGTCTCCCGAAAAGAGGAACAGGCGTTCGTTCCAGAGTGCGTTCGCGATCGCCGCGCATGTCTCCAGATAGGCGCTTTCGTTCGGAAGGTCGTATGGAGCACCGAACGCTTCGCCCACGTTCCCAAATCCCGGGACGACGGCGCGGCGATGGGCGCCGATGCCGCCGTTGAGGTGCAGCTTGGTGTTCACAACGTCTTCCCACAGGCGCTCGGCGGCGATGCGGTAGGACGGGTCGCCCAGCAACGCCGCTACGTCCGCCATGGCCGTGTAGAGGTAACCGGCGCGGACGGCATGTCCACACGCCTGGTCTTGCTTTGTCACGGGCAGGTGGTTCTGGTTGTATGCGGCCCCACCGCCGCGGAAGTCGAGGAAGGTCTTTGCGAGCTTCAGGTAGCGGACCTCGCCCGTCGCCCGATAGAGTTTGCACAACGCGAGCTCAATCTCCTCATGGCCGGGTACGCGTTGGATCTGCCCCGGCCCGTACCCGAACGTACGGTCCATCATGTCGGCTGCTTTGATCGCCACGTTGAGGAGCGTACGTTTCCCTGTCACGCGCCAGTAGGCGACGCCGGCCTCGATCATGTGCCCCATGTTGTAGAACTCGTGGCTGGATCCCGTGTTGCTCCAGCGCTCCGGCCCCATCATCTTCGTGCGAGGGAACCCCTTGACCTTCTCCATGCCGAGCGTGCGAGCCGTGTAGAGGTAGCCGTCCTCTTCCTGCGCGCCGGCGATGTCGGCGATAAGGTCGTCAAGGTATTTCTCAAGTTTCGGGTCGGGGTGCGTGGCGAGCGTGTAGGCGGCGCCTTCGATGATCTTGTAGACGTCTGAATCGTCGAACGGGCATCCCTTGAACGTGCCCTGGGCGCGTTTCGCCGCTTCGCGAAAGTTGGCGAGGCGGCCCGTTTCTTCGCTCTTTTCGAAGTCCACCTTCACGGTGACGATGCGGTTCGTCTCGAAACGGGGCAGCCAGAATCCGGCCGTGAGGACGACGTTCGTCATGTCCGCCGCCTTGACGGGGTAGTCGGTTGCGGCAAACGCGGTTGCTACGGCGCACACGGCCGCCAGCGAGAGAAGTGATTTCATGATTGGCCTCTATTCTTTCTCAAAGGAAATGCCATTATCTACTAAATCCGCGAAGGCGTCAAGTGTTGCGAACAGGGCCGCACCGATTGCTGGTTCCTTCTCTTGTGGCAGTAGAGATCCTGTGCTAGAATATGGACGCCGATGGGCTTGAGTATCATGATGAAAGGAAAGATCCATACCATGAAACAAGTGATGATGCGATGGCGCGTTGCGATGACGATGGCCTGCGGATGGATGTTTTGCTCGCTTGCTGCGACGATGCCGGCGGGTGTTGATCGTAGCATGGATGAATTTCCGCGCGCGGCGGGCGAGGTGGACGACACGGCACGCATTCAGCGCGCGATAGACGCCACGCCGTCAGGCGTTCTGTACATGCCAAGGGGCCTATACTTGATTTCATCGACCATCGTCGTGACAAATCTTTGCTCGCTCGACCTGCACAAGAGCGCCATCCTGCGCGCCGTCCGCGAGATGCCGTACGTGCTCAAGGTCAACAACAGCATTGGATTCCGAGCGCTTCCGAATGGCGACGACCGTCTGCACGACTACAACCTCTTTGTGAAGGGCGGGCGCATCGACGGCAACGGACACGCCGCATGCATGGCGCTCGATGGATTCCGACATTACACGTTGCGCGACACCACCTTCCTGAACGGCAAGACATGCGGCCTCCGTGTGAACGGCGAGGCGGGAGGTTACGAGCTCATCGCGTTCAACCTCTACTTCAAGTGCGTGATCCCCGGTCTCGCCGGAAACGCGGCCGTATGGTCCACAGGCGGCGACAGCCACTACACGGATTGCGTGGCCGTGGACTATACAATCGGCTTCCGCATGGGGCGCGGCGGCTCGAACCGCCTCACGCGTTGCCACGTGTGGGGAGGCCCCTTGCCGGCCACGGAACCTGGCGGCGAACGGGAAATGCTGAAGGACTCGATCAACTTTTGGATTGACGGCGCAGGCGATACGATCTTGCGCGACTGCTACGCCGACACGGGCAAGACCGGGTTCCTCGTGGACGGATGGGACACGCATCTCGACGGGTGCCGTTACTTCAACAACTACGGATTCAAGCTCGACGACATTACCGTGATCGACCACCGTTGCGGACGTTTGCTCGTGAACGCCTGCCGCTTCCACAAGAGCAACCCGAAGATGCGTGCCTACACGGGCATCGGCACGGTCGAATGGCGAAACATGATCTACTCCAACTTCCCTGCCGACGCCGACCAGCCCGGCGCGCTCGATTTCGAGGTCGATCAGAACTGCGCCGCGGCGGATGACTGGGAGTTCCTGCCGGGCGGCAAGCCTTGCGTGCTCGAGGCAAAGCCTAACGCCTTCGCCGGCAAGCCGGACTGCCGCAGCTGGCGCTTCCAGGTTTCGCGCAAGACGTTCGCGCGAAAGTTCCCGAAGGCGGGCGCAGGGAAGGAACTCGTCGTGCGCGCCCACGCCACGCGTCCCGACACGAAGGCCGTGGAAATCACGTTCCACCACGCGGACGGGAAGGTGTGGGGCGCCGAGCTGCCCCTGACGCCGGAGTGGACCGACATCCGCGTTCCGCTCTCCGACCTGCGATATTTCAAGCACTGGGGCCATTTGCCGCCGCTCGACCCGGGCGACGCGCCCGACGCGCGGAAACTCCAGACCATCGGCCTCTGCTACGGCAAGTGGCTCTGCCGCGAGACGCTCGACCGCGAGCACGGCTTCGAGATTTCCTCCATCCGTATCGTTGGCCGGTAATGGAGAACTTCGGATGACGAAAAATTCGGCAATTCAGTTGGTTGTTACCCTATTGCTATCTGCGTGGGGGATGGCGGCGGATCGGATCGCGGACGCGCAGTACTGGGACCGGAGCGTGGCCGAGTTTCCCGCATTGGCGGGCGAGACGGACGATGCGCCGCGGCTCCAGCGCGCGGTGGACGCGAGCTCGAACAAGGTGCTGTTCGTGCCGGCGGGCGACTATCGGCTTGCGCAGACGCTCGTTGTCACGAACTTCTGCTCAGTGCTGATGCACAAGGGTGCGCGGTTCCTCGCCGAGAAGCCGATGGACTTCGTCGTGCGCGTGAACTTCTCGCCTGTCTTCAAGGCGCGCGACGTCATGGATTTCGGCACGTTCTTCAAAGGCGGGCGCATCGATGGCTGCGGCATTGCCTCGTGCATGTCGATCCACGGCTACATCCACTTCACGCTCCGCGACGTGTGCTTCCACAACGGCAAGCTGTACGGCCTTCGCGTGAAGGGCGATCCGGGGCCGGGCGGCGCGGAGCTGAACGCGTTCAACCTTCACTTTGTCAACAAGATGAAAGGCAACGCCGGCAACGCGGCGGTGCGCGTGAGCGGGTGCGACGACAACTTCACGGACTGCTGGTCGATGGACTACACGATCGGCTTCGACATCGAGGGCGGCGCGAACTTCTTTACGCGCTGCCACGCATGGGGCGGCGTGATCGGCGCGCCTTCGCCCGGCGAAATGCCTGAGTACCTCAAGGACTCCGTCGGCTTCCATATTCGCAAGAACTCAAGCAACGTGATCTTGCGCGACTGCTACTCCGACACGGCTACCATCGGCTTTCTCAACGAGGGCTGGGAAGTTCGCATCCTCGGCTGCACCTATCTCTACAACATGGGCTGCATCAAGAACGTCAAGCCAGAGAAGCTGGACAAGATGTATGTCTTCAAGCAGCCTGGCGGCTCGATGCTCGTGGCGGACTGCATGGTTTGCAAGAACCACAAGCCGCTCGTCATTTACGACGGCATTGGCCGCGCCACTTTCCGCGACGTGATCTACTGCGGAAACGGCTACGCCCCTGGCGAAGCCAAGCCAGGCGCGTGCGCGTTCAAGATGGAGTAACCGTCTAGCGGCGTACGGTGTGCGGTCATTCCAACGGAGAAAGAACATGAAGAGATTGTTGTCGGCGATTGTGGTTGCGAGCGTGGCGATGATAGCGTCCGCCGAGGAGAAGATTCCGGGTATCGCGGTGAAAGGACCGCTTGATGCGATGGCGGGGCATGTTCAGGGCGCATGCGCGAGCGAAGATGCCATCTATTTTTCGCATATTGCGGGCATCTTCAAGATTGGCTGGAACGGAAACGTCCTGAAACACGTCCCGGCCACACGGCATACGGGCGACCTCTGCTACCATGACGGGAAGGTGTATTCCGTGCTGGGCACATGGGGGTCGAACGGACAGACGAAGGTCTGCCGCCTCCAGGTATGGGACGCCGACTTGAACTTCCTCTTCCAAAAAGACGTTCCTGACCTCGTCGGAATGGATGGCGTGACCGTGCTGGATGGCATCCTCTACCACGGCATCGGAAAAGGATCGCCCGACCCGCATGCGAACCATGCGCTTGGACGGATCGATCTGAAGACGATGAAACCGTTGTCGCGACTTGCGTTCGAACTGCCGTACAAGACGCACTTCGGTCCGCAGAACCTCACGACGGACGGCTCTTTGCTGTACATGGCGTTCTATCCGGTGAAAGGCGAACCATACGCGATTTCCTCCTGCGACAAGGACGGCCGTCTCGTCTCCCACTATGCGCTGCATGCCGGACAGGGCTTCGAGTTTCTGCCGAAAGGGCGGTTTCCCGGTGCAAGTCCGCGTTTTTTCAAGGTGAGTTCGCGCGGCGGCAAGCAAAAGGACGGTACGGTGAAGCCGCCTTCCGTGACAATCGACTTTTACGAACTTGTCGACGGAACCTTCCGCTGCATCACAAAAAAGCATTAACGAAACAGCAACTGACTCAAGGCTTTTGATTTAGTTGCCGTTTCTCATGTTGTCGGAGTGCCCGTCATCCGAGGTACGCGTCATTCGCGCGCAGTTCGCGCTGGAGGGCGCCAATGTCGACATTGCTGGGCGGCACGCCGGCCGCATGCGCCAGCCGCGCCGCCGTGCCGGCCGCTTCGCCAAGCGCCATGCACGTGGACATGACGCGCGTCGCGGCCATCGCCTCGTGGTTCATCGACGAGCATCGCCCGGCGACGAGCAGGCCTTCAACTTTCTCCGGCACGAGCACGCGGTACGGTATCTGGTAGGCGTCCTCGCAGAAGATCATTGTGCAGTCGCCGCCTTTCGCATGATGGATGTCGACCGGATACCCCGCCATGCAGATCGTGTCCGGGAACTTCTTCTGCGCGAGGATGTCCTCAGCCGTCAGAACATAACGGCCAACGATGACGCGGCTTTCGCGGATACCCGTGAACGGTGCGATCTTGTCTACCCACGCATCCGCGAACCCCGGCACGAAACGTTTTAGGTAGGCGACGACGACAGGTATTTGCCGACGGGCCGTCCGCTCGCAGCGCGTGTAGCTTTCGGGACTCGTCGAGTCGGTGCCGTTGACGCGCGTCATGTTGACCCATATCTCGTCCGACGCCAGCCCAGAAATGAGAATCGTGCGCGAGACGGGTACGTCCAGCCCGGCCGCGCGTGCTTTCTCGATCTGTCCACGCAAACCTACGGTGATGAAGTTCCCCTCCGCGAACTGTTCCTTCGGCATGCGGTCCATGTCGTAGGTCTCCGGCTGGTTGACGATGGCGTCGCGCAAGTCCTGTATTTTGACGCCGCGCATGCTGAACATCAGCGTCGGCGGCTGAAGACCGCCATCGGCGTCGCCCTTGCGGCATACGACGCCTGCGCGAAACGCCACGTCACCGTCGCCCGTGCAGTCGATCACCGTCTTCGCGAGGATCGCCTGGCGCCCGGCCTTGGACTCCACGACCACGCCCCTCATGCGCCCGTTCTCCACGAGCGCGTCCGAGACGAAAGTGTAGAGCCGTACGTCCACGCCCGCCTCCTCCATCAGCGCGAAAGCCTCGTCCTTGGCCGCTTCCGAATCGATGATGGTCAGGCTCATGTGGAGCTTGCATGGCTTGTGTCCGCTCGCCGCGCCACGCGCCCGCAGCCGGTCGATGAACTTCTGCGCCGCGCCCTTGACCACCTGGTTTCCCTTCGGACCCAGGAACGCCAGGATCGGCAGGCCGATCGTCAGGTTGCCGCCCAGGTAGCTTCGGCTCTCCACGAGCATCACCTTGAGCGACTTGTCGGCGGCGGCCGCCTGCGCCGCCATCAGTCCGGCCGGGCCTCCTCCCGCCACCAGCACGTCCACCTCCGCCAGCACGGGGATCTCGCGCGCCGGCTCCTGTATCGTCTTCATTGTCGTTTCTCCTTGTCGATTATGTCGGACTGTCATCGTCCTTCACCGTTTCCGGCCTTACCATTTTCCAAAGGACGAGCGCCGCGAGCGCATGGAATGTCGCCATCGCGAAGAAAAGTGAGGTCCATGCGCTTTCGGGGATTGTCCCGACAAACTGGTTGAACACGATCGTTCCCAGCGCACCCGCGCCGCAGCTGCACCCCGAGACGAACGCGCCGTTGCGCACGGGAACCTGCTCGATCAGCGTCACGGGGATCGTATGCAGCCACGAGTTGCACAGTACGGCAATCAGGCAGAACGCCGCCACGACCAACCCCACCCGCCAGCCGAAGGGCAGCGTGGAACCGTCCACCATCGGCACGAGCGCGCATGTCGGCGCAAGGGCGACCATGAACGCCAACACGGTTTTGCGAGCCCGAAGGGAGGGCGTGCCTCGGCGGATCAGGCCGTCTGACCAGACTGACGCCAGAACTGCGCCGATGGCGCCGACGAGAAAAGGCAACCCACCGATCCACTGGATCATCGAAAGCGTCTGCGCGTTGGAGAGTCCCTCCCGTTCGCCCATCCGGCGCAGGAACCCCGGCAGCCAGAAGCAGCAGAAGTACCACACGGGGTCGCTGACGAGACGGATCAGCACGCCGCCCCAGAGCGTGCGCGTGCGAAGCAGACGCCGGATGGGAAACGGCGGAGCGGAATCCGTGCCGGTCGACTCGTCCATTGTCCGCGTCAGCACGTCAGGCGCGGGCGTACGGTAGACGAACGCCCAGACGGCCGCAATCGCGAGGCCCGTCACGCCCGCAATGAAGAACACGTGCTGCCAGGCGTCGAGCCATCCCATGAGCGCGGCGATCGTGACGGGCGCGAGGACGGCGCCGATGGCGCCGCCGTTCTGGCAGAGCGAGTTGGCCGTCGCACGCTCGCGCCGCGCGAACCAGAGCGTCACCGCGATGAACTGGCTGGCGAAGACCGTCGGCTCGGCGAGGCCCAAAATGCCGCGGAACACCGTGAAGAGGACGACCTGCCCCGGACCGCACAAGCCGCCGCCCACGCACGCGAGCGACCATGTGACGATGCCGCCGAGCATTACGCGCCTCGGGCCGAACCGGTCCACGAGCAGCCCCGAGACGGGATACATCACGGCATAGCACACGAGGAACACGTTTACGATCCAGGCATACTCCAGATTGCCGATGCCGAAGTGCTGGAGGATCTCCGGCTTCAGGACGGAGAGCAGCTGCCGATCGAGGTAGTTGCAGACGATGGCGACGAACAGCGTCGCCACGATCATCCATCTGCGTGTGCTGGAACCCATTGTACCCCTATCGGAAGATGACCGTCGTGCCGACCACGCGCTGAACCCACAGGCTGTTCGTCTCGTGCGCGTGGCCGGCGAAGGACACATTGAACGCGTCGCCGTCAATCGACGCCGTCACGGTTCCCGTGTTTGCCGTTACGGCCGACGTCATGGCAAGCGTTCCTGCCATGATCATCATCTTGTCGATCGTCATTTTGCCAATCATTCCGTGTTCCCTTCGTTTCGATGGAAGTATAGACGATTTTTGAGGAACGGTCATTTGAAATTACTGCAAATATGTTTATGGAATTTGCACGGATCGGTCCGGCGTGCTATACTGCCCGTCGTCGCATGAAACAGATCGGACTCTATATCGAACGTCAGCGCGCCTGGGGGCGTTGCGTCTGCGAAGGCATAGCCGCCTATGCCCAGGATCATCCCGACTGGACGCTCCACATGCTGGAAGTGGGCGATCTCGCCAAACCGAAGACGATGCGGTCGTTCGACGGCTTTATCGCGCGCATCCCCGATGCGCGAACGGCGGCGCGCTTCCAAAGTACACGCAAGCCGGTTGCCGACATGACAAACGAGGGTGTCAAGGCCGACAACTTTATCGCCGGCGTGCAGCACGACAACCTGGCCATTGGACAAATCGCCGCACGGCATTTTCTGGAACACAGGTTCACAAACTTCGCTTTCTGCGGCTACGAGGGCATTCGGTTCTCGTGCGAGCGGCGAGACAGCTACCGGCGCTGCCTGAGGCTCAACAGGTACCCGTGCGCGGTATACGAGTCCGCCTACGACAACGATGCGCGCGCGACGCTTTCAGACCGCATCGAGGCCGGAAAGGACGCCGTGGCGCTTGGCCGCTGGCTGTTGACCCTTCCAAGGCCATGCGCGGTCTTCTGCGTCAACGACATCCGCTGCTACCAGGTCGTGAAAGCCTGCCGCTCGGCATGTCTTCAGGTCCCAAAGGACATCGCCCTGCTCGGCGTGGACAACGACACGCTTGTGTGCAATTTCGTCTCTCCCATGCTTTCCAGCATCGACCCGGATGCCTTTCAGGTAGGCCGCGCCACGGCGGAGCGGATCGACAGATGCCTTGACGGCGCGCTCGTGCCGCCGGACGGCCGCATGCCGCGGGTTTCCCCGCGCGAACTTGTCGTACGCGCCTCGTCCCAGACCTTCCCTGTAAGCCCGGATTGGCTTTCGGACGCACTTGTTTTCATCCGGCGCAACTACCATCGCCACCTTACGGCAAGCGCAGTCTACGCCTACCTGAACCGCTCGCACACGCGTATCGACGCGGCCTTTCGCGCGCAACTCGGTACGACCGTCCAGCAGGAGATTCGCCGAGTCTCGCTTGCCGAGGCGGAACGGCTGTTGAGATTGACGGAACTTTCGGTCGCGGAGATCGCCAACCGCGCAGGCTTCGCCTCGCAGCAATATTTCTGCAACGTATTTACGTCCGCAAACGGCCTGTCCCCATCCCTATGGCGGAGGAAGAGCCATGAATCACCCGACGCGGGCCAGTGATCCACGGCGATATCACCCATGTCAGACGAAGCGGCAGACTGTCAAACCAGCTGTCAGGCTTTTCCCATATTCCTGTAAATCTTGTAGCGCGTGTCGTGGTCACGATCCGGTTGCGGACGGTATGTCGCGCAGGACGGCGCGCACATGCGCTCTTGCGCCTCGGCCACGCTCCCGTAGATTCCGGCCGCCACGGCGGCGTGCATGGCCGCTCCGAGCGCGCAGGCATCGCCCGTGGAGCAGACCTCGAACGTCTTTCCCGTCACGTCGGCGAGCATCTGCATCACGAACGGCGACTTTCGCGGGATGCCGCCGATCGCCACGTGTCGATCCGCGCGGATTCCATTCCGCTCCAGATGCTCGACGATCGCGCGAATGCCGAATGCCGTCGCTTCCACAACGGCGTAGTGGAGCCGCGTCGCGTCCGTTCCGAGGGACAGACCCTTGATCGTGGCCGTGGCGGATGCGTCCTGGAACGGCGAGCGCCGCCCGTTGAACCAGTCCGTCGCCACCGGAATCGATCCGTCGAGCCGCAGTCCAGACGCGCGCCGGTCCAGCTCGGCCTGCGGCATCGACACGAGCCGACTCGTCCACGCGTAGGCGTCGCCGAACGCGGACAGCCCCATCTCGATTCCCTCCAATCCCTCGACGATGCCGTCCGGCACCTGTCCAAACACGCCCTCTACCTGGCGGTCGCCGAACGACTCGCGCGGCACCGCGTACATGATGCAGGCCGAGGTGCCAAGGATGAATGCCGCCGTACCCGCGTTGCACCCGGCTCCTACCGCGCCGGAATGCGCGTCAACGTTTCCCACGCCAACCGCGACGTCCGCGCCCAGTCCGAGCTCTTCTGCCCACGCCGACGCAAGCGTACCGGCGCGCGCGTGCGCCGGCGCGAAGCGACAGCTGGCCAGCAGATCGCGTATCGCCGTCAGGCGCCGGCCGCCCAACTCTGCAAAGAACGGCGATGGCGGGAAACCGCCCCACGTCGTGCTCCACATCTGCTTGTACGCCGCCGCGCAACGCGATCTCGGTACGGAACCGCCCGCGAGCAGGGCCGTCAGCCAGTCGCATGACTCGACCACGCCTGCGGCGGCTTCAGCCACGGCGGGATTCGTCCGTAGGATATGCAAGACCTTGCCCCAGCAGCTTTCGGGTGAATACGTGCCGCCGCTGTGGCGGCAGTAGCGGGCGGGATCGGCATTCGCGGCGGCAACGATGAGCCGCGCTTCCTCTTCGGCGGTATGGTCCTTCCAGAGAACGAACATCGCGTCGGGATCTTCCGCGAACGCGGGGCGCAACGCGAGCGGTGTACCGGACGCGTCCGTCAGGCACGGCGTGGAGGCCGTTGCGTCCACACCGATGCCGACCACCGTTTCGCGGTGCGTGAAGTCGTCCAGTACGCCGTGAAGGATCGCGCGCAGCGCCTCCTGATGGTCAAGCGGATGCTGGCGGAAACGCGCCTCGGCCGGCGCACAGGCGTAGCCCCGTCCCCAGCGCGGGTAGGGACAGGTGCTGGACGACAGGATCGCGCCCGTCTCCGCATCGACCAAGATGGCGCGGGCGGAGTCCGATCCGAAGTCCACGCCGATTACCGTCTTGCCATCAATCGTTTCCGACATCGTTTTGTTCCTTCTCCGTTTTCGGTCTCACCATTTTCCAAAGGACTGCCGCCGCAAACACATGGAGCGTCGCCGCGATCGCCCATCTGTGTGCGTTGAAGCTCATCGCCACCTTACAATAGTCCTTTCATTTGGCTTAAGTATACACAATTTGACGGTAGAGGTCATTTGAAATTGCAGTCTCGGACGGGAATCGTCCTTGTTGGGGAGATGTAACTTTTGGTATAATGCAAACAAAAATGAAGTGCCACGCATTTGATGGGCATATTCGATAAGAGAGATTTTGAGACTTTGATCGTCGTTCACAAATCGCAAATGACAATTCGTAACGGAAGGTCTGATGATGAAGGATAAGATTCTGGTGACTCAAGCAATGCTCTTGTTGGGGATCTGTGTCGTCGCGGCGGTCGAGGGACGACCATCCTGCCAAGAAGTGGATCCATGGCAGGATCCCGCCGTCAATGCCGAGAACCGTTTGCCCGCGCGTACGTATCTGCCGTACGAGGGATTCGTCCAGTCGCTCAACGGCACGTGGTCGTTCGCATGGGAAGGAAGCGCAGACGGCGCGATTGCCGCGCAAGAGCCGGCGAAGGTCGAGACGCCGTTTTCGATTGACGTGCCGAGCTGCGTGGAGACGCGCGGCTGGGGCGTGCCGCACTACGTGAACATCCGCTATCCCCATCCGATGACACCGCCCACGATCGACCCGAAGTACAATCCCACGATGCTCTACCGCCGAACGTTCTCCATGCCGGATTCCTGGAAAGGGAAGCGGATTGTCCTGCGCTTCGAGGGCGTCGCGTCGTGCTGCGAAGTATGGATCAACGGGAAGAAAGTCGGCTATTTCGAGGACGCTCGCCTGCCCTCGGAGTTCGACGTGACGGCGTTCGTGAAGCTCGGCGCCGCTTCCGGAAACACCATTGAGGCGCGCGTGCGGAAGTGGTGCGACGGCAGCTATGCGGAGGATCAGGACATGATCCGCTATGCCGGCATTTTCCGCGACGTGGCGCTCTATGCCGAGCCGCTGGACGGCATTTCCGACTTCTCGTTCACGACGATTCCTGACACGGAGTATGCGAACTGGACGTGTCGGCTTGAGCTGATCGGCGGCGAAAAGGCTGTCGCGGCGGCTCGTCCGCGTCTGTTCGCCGCCGATGGCAAGGATGTCGGCGCGTTTATGTCGGAAGGTGGGAAGGGCCTGTCCCTCCGCCTCGCTTCGCCGCGCCTGTGGTCCGACGAGGATCCGTATCTCTATGTGCTCGACCTCGGCGACGGACGGCGCGTTCGCGTCGGCGTGCACGAATGCAAGGTGGACGGCGGGCGTATCCTCGTGAACGGCCGCCCCGTGAAGTTCAAGGGCGTGAACCGCCACGAGATGAACCCGGCGAACGGCTACACGCTCTCCCTCGAAGAGATGGAGCAGGACGTGCGGCTCATGCGCCGGAACAACATCAACTGCGTACGCACGGCGCACTATCCGAACGACCGGCGGATGTACGATCTGTGCGACCGCTACGGCATCTACGTGATGAGCGAGGCCAACGTGGAGTCGCACGGCATGAGGTACGGCGCGGATTGCATGCCGGAGCGCCAGGAGTGGCACCAGACGATGCTGGAACGCAATGTCCGGCACGTGTACTTCTACCGCAACAGCGCGAGCGTGGTGATGTGGTCCGTCGGCAACGAGACGGGCTGGGGCGCGGGCATCACGAAATGCTACGAAGCGGTGAAGAAGCTCGACCCCACGCGTCCGTTCCACGGCGTGGGTTGGATTTCGGCCAACGGGCGCACAGGCTCGTGGAACGACGCTTCGGACATGACCGGCGGACAGTACATGTCGCTCGACCGGCTGCGCGAGCAGCTGGCCGATCCGCGTCCCCACTTCCAGATGGAATACGAGTGCGCGATGGGCAACGGGATGGGCAACCTGAAGGAGTACTGGGACCTCTTCTACGAGAACGACAAGTTTTCGGGCGGCTGCATCTGGGACTGGATCGACCAGGGCGTGTGGAAGAACACCGACCGCATCGGCTTGGACGGACGGCGCATCCGCCTGCTCGCCTACGGCGGCGACCACGACGAGGAGCCCAACGACGGCCCCTTCTGCGCGAACGGCCTCGTCGACGTGCATCGCAACCCGTCCGCGAAGCTGAACGAGGTGCGCTACGTCCAGCGCCCGATCGTGGTCACGTGCGCGGATGCGGCGAGCGGCACGGCGGAACTGTGGAACCGTCACGAGTTCACGTTCGCCGACGACGCGTGCGACGGTGCGTGGGCGCTGTTCGAGGACGGCGTGCAGGTGGCGGTCGGCACACTTTCCGTACCGCACGTGGCCCCGCGCGCCAAGGGCGCGCTCGCCCTTCCGAAGCCGTCCTGCCCGATAAATCCTGCAAAGGAATATTTCTACCGCGTCTCCTTCCGCCTGAAAAAGCCCACCCTTTGGGCCGACAAGGGCTACGAAATCGCCTGGGACCAGCTGCGGTATGGGGCGCCGCCGTCTCGGCGGCTCGCTGGGACAACGGGCGTCTCGCCCGTCGAAACGCCCGCCGCCATCACGGTGACGACGCCCCGCGTCAAGGCCGTCTTCTCCCGCGCCACAGGCACGCTCTCGGAACTCGTGCTGGAGGGCAAGACGATCCTCGCCGACCGTGCCGGCATCGTCGCGGGTCCGCAATTGCAGGTGGAACGCGCATTCACGGACGCGGACAACTGGATGCGCAAGCCGTTCATCGCGAAGGGCCTCTCGCAGCTCAGCTACCACGCGCGGCCGATTCGCATGGCGGACGGCAAGGTGTTCACCTCCGTGCGCGTGACGGGCGCGAAGTCGGGCGGGTTCGAGCACGAGACGGTCTGGTCGTTCGGAGCGGATGGTTCCGTGACGGCGGAGAACGTGGTGACGCCGTTCGGCGACGTGCCCGCGCTACCGCGCATCGGCACGTTCCAGCGGCTCGATCCGTCGCTCGAGAACCTGACGTGGTACGGACGCGGCCCGTGGGAGAACTACGTGGATCGTTGCGAAGGCTGCGACGTGGGCCTCTACCGCTCGACCGTGACGGACCAGTACGTCGACTACATCCGCCCGCAGGACTGCGGCGGAAAGACGGCCGTGCGCTGGGCCACGCTCACGGACGCGAACGGACGCGGCGTGAAGATCACGTGCGACGCGCCGTTCTTCCTGCAGGCGCTCCACTTTACGCGCGAAGATCTCGACCAGGCGCGCCACCGTCCCGGCGATCCGCGCCGGAACAATCCGCTCGTGCCGCGCGCGGAGGTCTGCCTCTCGATCGACTGCCGTCAGACGGGCCTCGGCTGCAACAACTGCGGCCCGATCCCGCTGCCGCAGTACCGCTTCCCGGTGGAAAAGACCTCCTGGCGCGTTACCTACGCGCCCGTTCGCTAGGGTACATCAATCGTGCGTCTTGAAAGCGCGTTTCCCGCTTGCGGAGGGCGGAGGGATGGGGTATACTCCTTCTCGTCTGGCGGAAGTGCCGCCGGACGGTTCTCGCCAATGCGGAAAAGTTTGAAGAGGTACAAAAGATGAAGAAGTTGCTGATGTTTGTTCTGGGCGGCATCCTTGCCGCCGTAATGCCGCTTGCGGCAGCGACGGAATACGCCAACGGCTACACGTGGACATATAGGGAGAGTTGGGACGGAAATAGTGTGTACATAGTAGAGGTTTCGCCGGAACCGACAGGCGCCGTGACAATTCCGTCTCGTCTTGGCGGCAAGCCCATGACCCGTATCGAGATGAATGCGCTTTCCGGTTATAGCAGTATGACAAGCGTGACAATTCCGAACAGTGTGACGGAGATTGAAGACGATGCGTTCGAGGGGTGCTGGGGTTTGGAGAGCGTGAGAATCCCGGATAGCGTCTCATATATTTCGGATACAGCTTTTAAGGATTGTGATGGCCTGGCGAATGAAGACGGTTTCGTCGTTGTCGCTGGCGTTCTTTTCAGCTACATTGGTGGAGAAAGCGAGATTGCCATACCGGACGGCGTGACGCGCATTATCGCCGGTATCGACAGATGGGGATGGGCACGTGGCGGTGCGTTCGCCAATTGCAGCTATGTTAAAAGCATAAGGATTCCCGAGAGCGTTATGAGCATCGGCGCTGACGCGTTTCGTGGTTGCGGCGAGGCGATTTACGACACGGCTACGATTCCGGGTGTCAAGATTGTCGATGGCTGGGCGATTGATGGCAAGTCGTTTTTTGGCGCTTTGGTTCTGACAGGATGCAGAGGCATCGCTGACACTGCATTTTCCAGTGGCTATAATATTACGAGCGTGACGATTCCGCCGAGCGTGAAAAGTATCGGTCGCTCCGCTTTTGATAGTTGTTCCGCACTGCAAGCCGTACATATTTCCGATCTCGCGTCATGGTTGAAGATACAGTTTTCCGGTTATAGATCAAATCCATTGAGCCAGGCTGGGCATCTATACTTGAACGGCAAGGAAGTGACGGATGTCGTGGTTCCGGATGGCATTACAAGCATTGATAATGGAATGTTCTCCAGTTGGGACGGATTGAAAAGCGTGACGCTTCCTAGCAGCGTAAGAAACATAGGATATGAAGCTTTCGACGGTTGCGATGGTTTGACGAGCGTGACGATTCCAAACAGCGTGACCAATATTGACGAGTTCGCATTCTACAGTTGTGACCAATTGAAAAGCCTTGTCATTCCTGCCAGTGTGAAGAGTATCGGGTTGGCTGCCTTCGCAGAATGCGACAATCTCCAAAGTATAACATTTCCCACATGGTGCAAGAAGATAAAGGTATATTATGATGTGCACCATGAGGAGTTTGTACTCACGAACAAGACGGTCAACAAGAAAGACTGGTATCCTTTGAACTTCGTTTTCTATGCCCTTGTAGACTATGATAATTATGAAACAGAGGATTATCTTGACTACAAGAAGATAGTGAAGCAGGAGACGCGCGGCATGAAGATCACCTACAAGGACATAGGCGGCGCGGGCGGCGGCGCGGTGCCTGAGGCGTGGCAGAAGGCACGGACGCTCAAGGGCAAGGCGACGAGGGCGCTGGCGAATCCCGTTGTCGGCATCTTCGAGCTGAAGTGCGGCAAGGCGAACAAGCAGGGTGTCGCCAAGGTGTCCGCCACGCTCACGGGCCTCGACGGCAAGAAGAAGTCCTACAAGGCGCAATCGGTGGACGTGACGGGCAAGG
>CAMNLN010000001.1 GCA_946543025.1 uncultured Verrucomicrobiota bacterium | reverse complement strand
GGCGCACACCCGTGCGCGCGGCAGTGTTCTGTCGCTCTCCGTCGGAGGGCGGCCATCGCGCCAGCGTGACCCTACCGATGTGGCGACCGGTCCGGCGGCTGGGTGCCCGCCGGTATGTCAAGGAACCATGTTCCCCTTGCGAAGGAACGGCGGAATTATACCCCATCGCGCCGACAGGCGCAAGATGGGCGGGGAGGAAGGAAATCGGTTAAAAGCGGCATGCCCTTTCCTGGGGAGGATGCGAGGGGAAGGCGACGGCAAGGAAATATGGTATACTAGTGCGCATGAGCAAGAACAACCGCATCCACGTCCTTAACGCGATCGCCGAGCGCTCGCCCGACGCGCCGCCGGCCACCCTGCCGGCCGACACGTCGCTCGCGACATACGGCGAGGACGTGTTCGGCGAGAAGGAAATGCGCGCCTTCCTGCCGAAGTCCGCCGCCACCAAGCTGCTGGCCACCGTCAACGACGGCAAGCCGCTCGACCCGTCCATCGCCGCCGACGTGGCGCACGCCATGAAGGAGTGGGCGCTCTCGAAGGGGGCGACGCACTTCACGCACTGGTTCCAGCCGCTCACGGGCGGCACGGCGGAGAAGCACGACAGCTTTATCGAGCCGACCGGGCCCGCGCGCGCGATCCAGGCCTTTAGCGGCAAGAACCTCATCGGCGGCGAGGCGGACGCCTCGTCCTTCCCGTCCGGCGGCCTGCGCTCGACGTTTGAGGCGCGCGGCTACACGGCGTGGGATCCCACGAGCCCGGCTTTCATCAAGCGGCACGCGAACGGCGCGACGCTCTGCATCCCGACGGCGTTCTGCTCCTACACCGGCGAGGCGCTCGACTCCAAGACGCCTCTCCTGCGCTCCGTCCAGGCCCTCACGAAGGCCCTGAAGCGCCTGATGGCGCACTTCGGCCAGCCGGACGAGCACGTCTCCGTGACGCTCGGCGCGGAGCAGGAATACTTCCTCATTGACCGCGGCTTCTACCTGCAACGCCCCGACCTGCTGCAGACCGGCCGCACCGTGTTCGGCGCGGCGCCGGCGAAGCACCAGCAGCTGGACGACCATTACTACGGGGCGATCCGTCCGCGCATCCTGAAGTTCATGACCGAGGTGGAGACGCAGCTGTGGAAGCTCGGCATTCCCGCGAAGACGCGCCACAACGAGGTCGCGCCCGCGCAGTTCGAGCTCGCGCCGATCTTCGAGGAACTCAACCTCGCCGTGGACCACAACATGCTCATCATGGAGGTCCTGCGCCGCACGGCGGAGCGCAACGGCATGGAGTGCCTGCTGCACGAGAAGCCGTTCGCCGGCGTCAACGGCAGCGGCAAGCACTGCAACTGGTCCATCGCCTACGGCGGGCGCAACCTGCTGGAGCCGGGCACGAACCCGAAGGAGAACGCGATCTTCCTCACGGTGCTGCTGGCCGTCATCCGCGCGATCGACCTGCACGCCGACCTCCTGCGCGCGTCCGCCGCCGGCGCCGGCAACGACCATCGCCTCGGCGCGAACGAGGCGCCGCCCGCCATCCTCTCCATCTTCCTCGGCGACGAGCTGAACGCCGTGATGAAAGCCATCGAGGCGGGGACCTCCTGGGCCTCGCGCGGCCGCACGAAGCTGAAGATCGGCGTGGACACGCTGCCGCCGCTGCCGCGCGACACGACCGACCGCAACCGCACCTCCCCGTTCGCGTTCACCGGCAACAAGTTCGAGTTTCGCGCGCCGGGTTCCTCCCAGAACTGCGCCCAGAACCAGATGGTGCTCAACACGATCGTCGCCGAGTCGCTCGACGCGCTCTCCGACAAGCTGGACGCGATGCCCGGTGACTTCAACGCCAACCTGCAGAAGCTTCTGCAACGGCTCATCCGCGCCCACAAGCGCGTGCTCTTCGCAGGCGACGGCTACTCGTCCGCGTGGCAGAAGGAGGCCGCCGCGCGCGGACTGCCGAACCTGCCGGACACGGTATCTGCGATCGCCACTTTGAAGAACCCCGCGAACCAGGCGCTCTTCGAGAAGTACGGCGTCCTCACGAAGAACGAGATGGACAGCCGCTACGAGATCGCGCTCGAGGACTACGAGCGGCGCGTACGAATCGAGGGCGGCGTGGCTCTCGAGATCGCGCGCTCGATGATCCGGCCCGTGGTGGCGGACGAGTTCTCGAAGCTGGCGACGGCCATCTCCATCGCGAAGAAGGACGGACTCAAGGTTGGCGTGACGGGCCTCAAGGCGCTTTCCCTCAAGCTCGGCGCGGGGCTCGACGACCTGCACGTCAAGTGCGAGCGGCTCGACAAGGCGCTCGGCAAGGGCGGCACGAAGGAGCTGATCGCGGCGATGGGCGACCTTCGCCGGACCGTGGACGCGCTCGAATACCTAGTGGACGACTCTCGCTGGCCTCTGCCGAAATACCGCGAGATGCTGTTCGTCTACTGACGGCTACCAGACCTCGAGGCCGCGGATTTCGGGTTCGAGGCGGACGCCCGAACGGAAAAAGACCGCGCGCGCCATGAGGCGCGCAAGCGCAAGGATGTCCGAGGACGTGCAACCCTCGCCCGCTACGATCACGTTCGCGTGTTCGCTCCAGACGCAGGCCCCTCCCACGCGCAGGCTCTTTGCTCCGGCCTCGTCAAGCAGCTTGCCGGCGGGCGTGTCCGGCGACGGGTTCTTGAACACGCTGCCGCAGGTGCGGGGCGGGAATTTCTTCCGCCGCGCGAGATAATCCTTGGCGGCTTTCTCGTCCTGGGCGCCGTGGATCGCGGCTTTCAATCCCACTTCGGTAATCAGCCCTTGGATGGCAGACGTTCGGTAGCCGAAGCCGCATGCGTCGTGCGGAATCTTCTTGCCGTCCGCGATCACGTATTCCACGTGGTTGCCGAAAGAATCGCCGAACGCGCCGGCGTTCATCCTTGCCCAGCCGCCGACCGTGCCGGGGATGCCGGCCATGAACGCCAGGTCCGGATGCGTCGCGAGCAGGGAGGCGCCGGGAAGGGCGGCGGACGTGCCCGTCGGCGCACGGACGATCTCAATGTCGCTGGTGCAGTCGCTGAACCAGGTGTTCGAGCCCATGCCGACGATCACGCGTTCGCCGCCGCCAAGCGTGACGCCGCCGGTACGGAAGAAAGAATAGGGCGCAAGCTCCATGAATACCGGCTGTCGAATGTCCCGCACCGCGAGATCGCGTTGAACTTGCGGAACGAGGTTGATGATGTCGCCGGCGCCGGCGAGCAGGATCAGGTCGCCCGGCTGGGCCGAAAGGAAGACATGCCGCCAGGCTTCGGTTGCGCTGCGGGCGAGGATTGGCGGTCGCGTGGGCGCGCAATCCTCTCGGAAAGACTTGTAGAGGTCGGCGATGTCGCCGCCTGGGATGGGGTCCTCGAAGGCAGGATAGACCGGTATCAGCACCACCTCGTCCGCCTCGGCGAAAGCTGGGGGAAACGCGTTCAGGAGTGCCTTCGTGCGGGAGTAGCGATGCGGTTGGAAAAGGACGCGGAGTCGCTTGGGCTTCAGTTCCGTCGCCATGCCGACCGCGCACTTCAGCTCGGCGGGGTGGTGCGCGTAGTCGGTGAAGACCGCGATCGAGGATTGAAGATTGATTGAGGATTGCGCGTCGCGCGGAGGCCAGACGCGCTCGAAGCGACGATCAGGGAGCTCGGCGAGAGCCGACGGGAGGGCGGCGGCGATGGCGGCGCGGGAGTAGCCGCGCCGAAGCGCCACCTCGATGGCCGCGCGCGCGTTCATCACGTTGTGCCGCCCGACGACGAGACGGTCGAGCTCGGGCCAGTCGGCGGCGTCGAGTTCCCACGCCTTGATCACATCTTCCGCCGCGTCCATGGCGGCGGCGTAGCAGGCGCGATATTCGGCGACGGTCTTGAAGTGCTCGGGATGGTCATAGTCCATGCTCGTCACGACGAGCGTATGCGCGCGGTAGAGCGCCAAGGTGCCGTCGGATTCGTCCGCCTCGACGACGAAAGGGCCTGTCCCCACGTTGGCGACGGGCATCGCGCCGGTCTCTCCGCCGATGCACCAGGAAGGGTCTGTCCCCAGTGCCTTCAGCAGGCGGGCGGTGAACGTGGCGGTGGTCGTCTTGCCGTGCGTACCGCAGACGGCGATACCGTCGGAGGCGTTCACGATCTCCGCCAGGACCTCTCCGCGGTAGCGGATGCGGATCTGAGGGGACAGACCCTTCGCGGCGGCGAGTTCGGGGTCGTCCTTCGGGACGGCGGGCGTGACGACAAGCTCGTCGATGCCGGCGAGGTGGGAAGGGGAGTGCCCGACCGCGACGGGGATGTCGTTCCGTTCCAGCCAGCGGGTACGCGGCGTGGCATATTTATCGCAGCCGGTCACCATGTGGCCGCGTCGCTTCAAAAGAAAAGCGACGCCGGCCATGCCGACGCCGCCTATTCCCTGGAAGTGGATCCTTTTCACAGCAGGATGGGATTCCCACGTTTCACGAATTGGATGGCCATGCCGAACGGATCGCGCAGCATCACCATGTCGAAGCCGTCCTTGTGGACGGTCTCGAGCAAGGTGGCGCCGGCGGCCACAAGGCGCTTGGCCTCGGCGTCGACGTCGTCCGACAGGAACGCGATGTGCATCGCGAGCGGCGACATGTTCGCCCAGTCGGGGACAGGCGCGGCCGGGTTGTTGTAGAACTCGATGGCCATCTGTCCGGTGGAGTCCACGATGAACGCGGGATGAACCTGCTTGAATCCCAGGTTCGCGCACCACCAGTCCATGAGCTTCTGGGGCTCGGCGACGTTGTAGCCGACGTGTTCGAGCTTCATGGGATCAACCCTCGGCTTCGAGCGCGGCGTCCACGGCGTCCGACGTCTCCATGTTGGTGTAGACGTCCTGCACGTCCTCGAGGTTCTCGAGCATCTCGACGAACTTGTTGATGGCCTTGGCGACGGCGACGTCGTCTACGGGAGCGGTCATGTTGGGGATGAGGGCGCGCTCCTCGGAGTTTTCCTCGTCAACCGCGATGCCGGCGCCCTTGATGGCTTCGAGCACGGCGGTGAAGTCGGAGGGCTGGCACTTGACGGTGAAGCCGCCGTCCTCGGAAAGGACGTCCTCGGCGCCGGCCTCGAGGGCCACTTCCATCACCTTGTCCTCGTCGAGGCCGTCGGCGGCCGGGATCATGATCTGCCCCATGCGGTCGAAGAGGCGCGCGGCGCTGCCCTGCTTGGCGAGCTCGGTGCCGTTCTTCTTGAAGACGTTGCCGACTTCGGCGGCGGCGCGGTTCTTGTTGTCGGTAAGCACGGTGACGACGATGGCGATGCCGCCCTTGATGCCCTCGTAGGTGGCGTCGACGAGCGCGGCGGACTCGAGTTCGCCCGTGCCCTTCTTGATGGCGCGGTCGATGTTGTCGTTCGGCATCTGGGCCGCCTTCGCCTTCGCGATGAGCGTGCGGAGCGTGGGGTTGGTGTTCGGATCGCCGCCCTTGGCCTTCACGACGATTGTGATTTCCTTGCCGAGCTTCGAGAAGATCTTGCCCTTCTTCGCGTCGGCCGCGCCTTTCGCGCGCTTGATTGTGGCCCAGTGGCTGTGACCTGACATTGATAGTCTCCTTATGGTTTTGAAAAGTTTCGGCGTATTCTAGCAGATTTCGGCCGCGTTGGCAACCGTCAGGGCGCGACAAACGGCAGAAGGGCGAGGTTCGCGGCGTTGAAGAGGGCGTGGGCCGTCATCGGCGCGAGGATCGTGCCGGTGCGCCGGTAGAGCTCGGCGAACGCACAGCCGAGGAAGCAGAGCGCGAGGAAGGACGCCGCGTTCACGTGTACGATCGCGAAAAGCACGCCGGAGAGCGCCATCGCCGCCCAGACGGGAAGTGCCGCCGCGAAACCCCGGAACAGCACGCCGCGAAACAGCGGCTCCTCGAAAAGCGGTGCCTCGAAAAGGACGAGGAATCCAAGGGCGAGACGGAAGCCCAGGGGCGTGGAGCTGTCCGTGAAGCACTTGACGAGTTCCTGGTCGGACGGCTCGACTCCCGCGAACCGCTCGATGCCGGCGGCGCAGAGCCAGTTGAGGCCGAGGGCGACGGCGATGATCAGCGGCGACCAGCGCGCGGCGAGGGCGACGGCGGCGCGCAGCGGCATGCGGTCGGCCGTGGCATTCGTGGATTTGAGACCGGCCAAGAGCGAGGATGCCCACAGTACCAGCCAGAGCGTGCCGAACAGTGCCGCCGTGAGGAGAAAGGTCTGCAGCATGACGGAGGGCGTCATCGGCACGGCGAGCCCGTAGACGAACTGCTGCCAGAAGGGGGCGACGCCCTGCCAGAAGACCACCGTCAGCAGAACGGCCGTCGCCGCGAGAGCATGAATCAGGTTGTAGCGGGAAGGAAGCATGGCGCAAGTATACTAAAGGAAGAGGCCGATTGGCAACGGGTGGTTGCGCGGGCACGCGAATCCATGATATACTTCTGCCCGTCAGAGAGAAGGAGACGAAATGAAGAACCTCATGATTGCTACTCTTGTCGCGGCGGTTTCGTTTGCGACGCAGGCCGCCGTCCCGGCCGACGAGGCGACGCTTGCGGCGCAGCTGCCATCCATCTTCGCGAAGGCGACGGACCATTACCGTGCCCTGCTTGAGGCGATGAAGGCGCAGGAGCCGGACAGGTTCCCGAAGCGCTTCCAGGACGGCAAGCTTGTCGTCATCCCGCCGAAGGACTGGTGCAGCGGATTCTTCCCCGGCTCTTTGTGGTATCTCTACGAGTACACGAAAGACCCGTTCTGGAAGGAGCAGGCCGCGGCCTACACCGAACGGCTGATCGAGCCGTTGCGCCACGACGCGAGCAACCATGACGTGGGCTTCCGTACCTACTGCTCTGCCGGCAACGGCCTTCGCCTCACGGGAGACAAGCGCTACGCCGAGTTTCTGCACGACACCTCCGCCGCGCTCCGCACGCGCTACGACGACAAGCTCGGCCTCATCCGTAGCTGGAACTCGCCCAAGAAGGGCGGCGGCCACTTCGGCACGAAGTACATCGTGATCATCGACAACATGATGAACCTCGAGCTCCTCGAGTGGGACGCGAAGAACGGCGGCGATCCGAAGTCGGACAAGATCGCGCGCAGTCAGGCCGACGTCACGGACGCGCACCACTACCGTCCGAACGGCAGCGCCTACCACATCCTCGACTATGATCCGGTCACCTGCCGCGTGCGCGCCCACTATTCCGGCCAGGGCGGCAACGTCGAGGGCACCTGGGCGCGCGGGCACGCCTGGGGCATCTACGGCTTCACCATGATGTATCGCGAGACGCGCGTGAAGAAATACCTCGAGCGCGCGATGAGCGCGGCGGACTATTGGCTCGACGAGCCGAACCTCCCCGAGGACGGCATCTCCTGGTGGGACTTCTCCTTCCCCGGAGAGGAGCGCGACGTCTCAGCCTCTGCGGTCACCGCGAGCGCGCTCCTCGAGCTCCAGGCGTTCGCACCTCCGTCGAAGGCGGCGAAGTACCGCGCCGCCGCCGTGAAGATGCTTACGGCGATGGCCTCGTCCGCCTACTTCGCCAAGCAGGGCGAGAACGGCGACTTCCTGCTGATGCATTCCGTCGGCCACAAGCCGGGCAACAGCGAGGTTGACGTGCCCCTCAACTACGCGGACTACTACTTCCTCGAGGCCCTGCTGCGCTTCAGCCGTCTTGAGCCGCTCCCGGTGGCGGCGGTAGACTGTGGCTACGCGCCCTACCGCATGGACGACTTCTACTGGGAGAACGACCACTTCGGCATGCGCGCGTACGGCCCCGTGATCATGGAGCCTGCGCCGAAGGGGCAGGGCCTCGTCTCGAGCGGCTTCGACCTGTTCAACAAGTGCGTGCCGTATCCGGTGCTGGAGAAGTGGCTGCACGGTTCGGAAGGCTCTTACCACAAGAACCACGGCAAGGGAATGGACAACTACAAGGTGGCGAAGGGGCGCGGCGTCGGCGGCATCGGCGCGTTGAACCGCGACGGCTGGTTCCACGAGAAGAACTGGAAGGCGCAGCGCGTCATCTCCAAGACGGCGACCGAGGCCGTGTTCGAGCTGGAGTACGAGACGTACGTCGTGCGCGGCACGGTCACGGTCGGGACGCCGTTCATGCGGTTCGACGTGACGCCGAAGGGCGAGCAGCCCGCGCGCATGATCGGTCCGGGCCTCGACATTTCCGCAAAGCGCCAGCACGACGGCATCCTCAAGGTCGACCTGGAGAATGGCTTCATCGCGAACTTCGAGCCGGAGGGTGTGGACGACAAGGAGAACGGATCCGTCCTCACGGCGATCGTGCTGCCGCCCGGCGAGGCGCGCCCCGTGGTCGCCTCCGACGCGGAGAACTGCATCTATCTGCTGCAGCCGTCGGCCACGTTCACCTACTGGGTGGGCGCCGGCTGGACGGGCGCGGGACGCTTCCGTACGCCAGACGAGTGGTTTGAATGCGTACGCGCGTTCGCCCGCGGGCTAAAGGATTCCAAGTGAGGACGGGTGGCATGCGACATGTCTTGTTTCTGGTCGTGACCCTCTGCGCGGCACTGCTCGCGCAGGGGGCGTGGTACTGGCCGTTCGGCAGCAAGGAGGACGATCCCTCGAAGCCGCTCAGGCTGCATCGCCTCCTGGAGGAGGCCAACAACTATATCGAGATCGCCGAGGACGAGGCGCTGAAAGGCAACGGCGAAACGGCCTTGGAAAACTATCGGCTCGCCCTGGGCGAACTGGATCGCGTGGAGCGCGAGAATCCCGGCCGGGCCGAGACGGCCGAGTTCTCGCCTCTCCGCAACAAACGGGCCGCCTGCGTGGCCGCGATGGACGCGATCCGCTTCGCGCAGGTGAACGACAACGAGCGCGCCGTTTCCGTGACGGACACGCGCGAACTCCAGAAGAAGTGGAACAAGAAGCACGGCATCAAGGAACCGGAAGAGGAACAATCTGCCGCCAAGGCCAAGGATGTCCAAGACAAGACGGACGACACGGCCAATTCGGAGGCCAAGGCCAAGGATTCCCAGGACCTTAAGGAGAAGGGCGACAAGGAGAACAAGGATTCCAAGGAGCCGAAAGGCGACAAGGTCGCGCAGGACAACAAGGCGAATCAGGACGACCAAAGCTCGAAACATACTCCTGACATCGCGGACATCAGGGTGGCCGAGCCGCCGCCCAAACAGGAACGGCCGGTCGAGAACACGCCGCCGAAGGCAGACGAGCCGCCTGCCGTCGCAACTGAGGCGGCCGCGCCCCAGCCGTCTGAACCTAAGCCGCCTGAGACCAAGGCTCCTGAATCCAAGCCGTCCGAGCCAAAGCCGACAGCGTCTAGGCCTCCTGTGCCTGTGGCAGGGACTCCGTCCGCGTCCGACTTCAAGTATCGCCTGAAGACGGCGCTCGCCGAAGTCCGCAACAAGGACTACATCGCGGCCGACCTGCTGCTCGAAGATCTGATGCAGGAGAAGCCGGACGACCTGAACGTGCTTTTGCTGAAGGCTGCCGCCCAGACGGGCATGGGCAGCAACTACGCCGCGCGGCGCACGCTTGAAAAGGCCATGCGTACGCACCCCAAATCCTATCTTCCCTACTACAACCTGGCCAACCTTGTCCTGCAGATGGGCGAGAGCGTGGAAGCCGCCCGCCAGTACTACGAGATGGGGCGTCTTGTCGGCGGGCCGCCTTCGGCCGCGTTGGAAAAGCTGCTGAAGGGTGAGAAGTGAGGGGATGAAGATGAAAGGCGAATGGCTGCTTGTTGCCGCGTGTCTGGTCGCGTTCGTGCCGTCTGTCCGTGCCGACGGATCCGAGGAGACGGCGGTGCAGGAGTTCGCGAAGATGCCGCCGAAGCTGACGCTGGAGTCTTCGGCGGCGGACGTGCTGCGGGCGTGCAGGGAAATGTTGCCGACGCGGCCTGTCGAGCTGAAGGGGGCCTTGATCCTGCGCAATCGGCGCGGAATCGTCTCCCGCGAGTACGACTACGCGCTCGTGATGAGGCGCGCGCCCGACGTCACGCTCATGACCGTCCGCCTGACGCCGCGTGGCGAGACGAACCTCCTGGCCACCGTCTCCGTCTCGCGACGCGGCGCGCGGCCGCCGACCATCCAGCTGGCGAAGGCCGACGCGCCGGGCGAAGCGACGGTTCCGTCCTTGCTGGAACGCGTGATGGAAACGGACGTGACGTGGCTCGACCTGACGTTCGACTTCCTGTGGTGGACGGATGCCGCCTACGAGGCCGAGCGCGAGGGCGAGAGCGTCCACGGGCAGAAATGTTCCGTGATCCTCGTCAAGCCGCCGACGAAGATTTCCGGTCTCGCGGGCGTACGCCTATGGGCTGACCGCAAGACGGGATGCCTGATGCAGGCCGAGCAGCTCGATGGGGAGATGAAGCCGATGCGCCGCCTGTGGGGGACGCGCGTGAAGAAATTCGACGGCGAACGGTGGATGGTTTCCGTGCTGGAGGTGGAGACGCTCGGTTCGCGCCATCGCACGAAGATCACGGTCGATTCCCTGCGTGAACTCGAGAACTAAATGGTCGCAGCCCTCGTTTCAGTCCTGGTCGTCCTCTTCGCGCTCTCAGCGTTTTTTTCCTCGGCGGAGACGGTGCTGTTTTCGCTGACGCCGCGCCAGCTGCAGGCGCTGGAGCGCGTGAAGCCGTCCGTCGCCCGGCGGATCGGCGGCTGGCAGAAGGAGCCGGCGCGCATCCTCTCGACGATCCTCGCGGGCAACACGCTCGTCAACTTCGCGATCGCCTCGCTCGGCTACATGCTGACGCTGCGGTTCGTGGAAACGGGGACGGCGGCGGTGTCGGTGGCGACGTTCACGCTCCTTTTGCTGGTGTTTGGCGAGATTCTGCCGAAGCAGTACGCGATGCGCCATGCGGAGAGGATGGCGGCTTTCTGCGTGCGGATGCTGCTGTTCTGGCGGGTTGTTCTCAAGCCGTTCTCCGTGCTGATGGTGGCCGGTTCGCGCGTGTTCGGCGACCTGCTCGCGCGGGAGCGGCGCGCGCTCTCGGACGACGAGCTGCGGGCGGTGGTGGAATCTGCCGCGGCGACGGGCGAGCTCGACCGCGAGGAGGCATCGATGGTGGAGGGCGTGATGCGACTCCCGGATCTCTATGCGCTCAACGAGATGACGCCGCGCGTACGGCTCACAGGCGTTGAGGCGACGCTGCCCGACGCCGAGAAGGTGCGGCTTGCGGAGGAATCCGACTATCCGTTCCTGCCGGTCTACCGGCACGACATGGACCACATCGAGGGTTTCCTAGATACGGAACGCCTTCTGGCGGATCCGGCGCGGGATGTGGCGGCGGCCACGGACACGCCGCTGCGCGTCTCGGAGCATCAGGGCCTCGACGATCTGCTTGTCCTCTTCATGAAGACGGGGCGGCGCATCGCCCTGGTGGAGGATCGCTGGGGCGGTACGGCGGGCATTATCACGCGCGGGGACATCCTTGAGCTGATCGTCAAGCCCGTGATCGACGACGAGGAGGACGACGACCGATGATGAAGACGGCGATCCTTTTTCTCCTCATGGGCGTTTCCGTGGCGGCGGCTGGATTCTTCGCGGGCGTGGAGACGGGCTTCCTCTCCGTGCCGCGCGTTCGGCTTCTCTCGCTCGTACGCCAGTCCGCGCCGCGCGCGAAGCGTCTGGCTCGGATCCTGGGCGACATGTCGCGCGTGCTGACGACGCTGCTCGTGGGGAACAACCTGGCGTCCGTGCTGTTTTCCACCGCGACGGCGGCGCTTGGCGCGCGCCTCTTCTGGAACATGCCGGCCGCGCGGTCGGTATGGTCTCTCGTAGCGGCCGTGCTGATGCTGTTCCTGGGCGAGTACCTGCCGAAGCTGATCTTCGCTTCGCGCCCGCTCCGCCGTTCCTTGCTGGCCGCGCAACCCTATCGCGTGGCGGCGACGATCCTGGCGGTGCCGGTGGCGGCGTTCTCGGCGTTCGTGCGCGTCGTCTTCCGTGTGCGGCAGCCGCGTTCCCTGCGGCTGGGCGTCTCGCGCGACGGCCTGCGGATGCTGGTGGCCGACCGCCACGACGCGACGCGCCTCACGCAGTTTGAGCGGCGGCTGATCGACCGCGTGCTGATGCTGCAGGCGACGTTTGCGAAGGACCTCATGCACGCGGCCACCGAGAAGAACCTCGCGGAGCTGAAGGAATACCGCCGCCCCGGAAAGGCGGGACATTTCTGCATCCCGGCGATGACGCACGGCGACGACATCCTGCCGCTCATGCGGCGAAACCGCAGTCCGGTGGCAGTGGTGTGCGACGAGACGACTGGCGCGGAGCTGGGGGTGGTCACGGAAGAAGACGTACTTCTCGCCTTGACCGGAACCCTCAAAGAAGGGTAAAATACCTGCCTCATCCAATTGGAGAAAAAAGAAATGAAGAAAATGTTGAAAATCCTGTTGTGGACGATCGTCGGTATCCTGGCGCTCGGCCTTGCGCTGGTTGCGACGATTCCGCTGTGGCTGGGCCCGACCGTCACGACGGTGGCGAACAAGGTTGCGCCCGAATACACGGGCACGCCGTTCTCGCTCGACGGCGTAGGCATCAATCCCTATACGGGCAAGTACCGCATCACGAAGCTCAACCTCGGAAACCCCAAGGACTATCCCGTCCCAACGGCGTTCTCCGTGTCGAACGTGCTGGTGGACGTGGAGATGTCGTCTCTCTTCACCGACACGATCCACATCCGCGAGATTACGATCGAGGCCCCCTACGTCAGCTACGTGAGCAAGGACGGAACCAACAACTTCGAGTGGATCGGCGCCCATGCGGCGGCCAAGGCGGGACCCAAGGAGGAAGAGGAAGAAAAGGCCGAAGAGGAGAAGGGGCCCGGCAAGAAGGTTATAATCGACAAGCTGACGATCGCCGGCACGCGCGTCAAGCTGAAGATCCTGCCTGAAATGCCGATCCCGACGATTACGCTGACGGACATCGGCAAGGAGAAGGGCGGTGCGACATGGTCCGAAGTCGGCAACCAGCTGATGGAAGCTGTCATGAATGCGTCTAACGCCGTCGGCAAGGGGTTGACTTCCGCGATCGGCGTCCTGGGCGACGGAGCCGGCACCGTGTTGAGCGGGACGACAAATGTCTTGAGCGGCGCGGCGGGACTGTTGGGCGAAGGAGCGAGCAAGGCTGTTAGCGGCATCGGCGGCCTCTTGGGCGGCGAAAAGAAAGACGCCGCCGAGAAGAAGTCGGACGGCGAGAAGAAGGACGGCAGCGCGCCTAAGGAAGGCAGCGGCGTGATTGATGCGGGGAAAGCGGCCGGCAAGGGCGTGATCGACGCCGGCAAGGCCGTCGGCAACGGAGCGATAGAGGCCGGTAAGGCGATTGGCAACGGTGCCAAGGACGCGGTAAAGAAAGTCGGCGAGTTGCTCGGAAAATAATCGTTTTGGACATGTCGGCTCGCGCTGTACATCTTGTCGGTATCGGCGGCGTCGGGATGAGCGCCCTCGCGCAGGCGTATCTCGACGCCGGCTGGGTCGTCTCGGGCGCGGACCGCTCGTTGCGCGACGGTGGCGCGCGTACGCCTGTGCTTGATGCGTTGGCAAGGCAGGGCGTACGGCTCTCGCCGGACGACGGATCGGGCGTGACGGACGCGACGGACAGGCTGGTGATTTCGACGGCGATCGAGGACACGAATCCCGACCTCACGGCGGCGCGCGCGCGCGGGATTCCTGTTGTCCATCGCGCGGCGGCGCTTTCCGAGCTGCTCTCCGGACGCAAGCTCGTGGCCGTGGCCGGGACATGCGGCAAGTCCACCGTCACGGCCATGCTTGGCCATCTGCTTGCGGAATGCGGGTTCGACCCGCTCGTCGTCAACGGCGCGCAGGTCGTCGATTGGGACGCGGGCGGCGCGCGCGTCGGCTCCGTGCGGCGCGGTGGCGACGAATGGGCTGTCGCCGAGGTGGACGAGAGCGACAAGTCGCTGACGGCATTTCATCCCTATGCCGTCGTCGTGACGAACGCCTCGGCGGACCACTACTCGAAGGAGGAGATGGACGCCGTGTTCGATGCGTTTGTTCGCGGCGTGCCCGGCCCAGTCGTCGACGGACGTCTCCTCTTGAGAGACGCCAAGGAGTTTTCCGGACTCAAGGATATCGCCGACCGCTGTCCGCTGCCGGGCGCGCACAACCGCGCGAACGCCCTGCTGGCGCTCCTCATGGCGGAAGCCCTTGGCGCGTCGCGCGACAGCCTGGCATCTGCGCTGGCCTCCTTCCCGGGCGTGGAGCGCCGTCTTCAGCGCATCGGTTCTGTTTCGTGCGGCGACCGTCAGGTCGCCGTCTACGACGACTACGCCCACAACCCCGAGAAGCTGCACGCCATGCTGACGACGCTTCAGGAGTCGTTCCCGCAGGGCGTCGCCGTCGTGTGGCGCCCCCACGGCTACGCGCCGATTCGGAAGATGTTGGACGCGCTGGCGGAGATGTTTCGCGCGACGTTGCGTCCGCAGGACATTCTCGTCCTGCCGCCCGTCTACGACGCGGGCGGCACGGCGGACCGGTCGATCAATTCGGACGCGCTTGCGGCGCGGCTCGCTGACGCGCCGGGCAAGGTGGTTCTCGTCAACGACTTGAAGGAGGCGGAGACCGTTCTCCGCACGCACGCGCCGGCGGTCGGCGCAATCGTCACGGCCGGCGCGCGCGATCCGGGGCTTCCCGTCCTCGCGCGGCGGCTTACCCAAGGGAAAGAATGAATATGAAAGCAACGATAAACGCGGGGCTCGTGCTGGCCGCGGCGATGGCTTTGCTACCGACGGCACTGACGGCGGCGCCGGAGAAGGCACCCGCAAAAGAGTCGCCCGCGAAGGAAAAGCCGGCGGACGAGGCGGCGGACGAGGGACCTACCCCCGCCCAGCTGAAGGCCCGCAAGATGAAGAAGCCGATGTACATGAAGGCAGCCGAGGCGCTGAAGGTGGCCGAGGCCGCGAACCAGCCGATCATGCTGGTCTTCCTCGTCGACCGCGATCCCGTGTCCGACTTCCTCCGCCAGAAGGTCTTGACAAACAAGCTCTTCCGCGACGAGCTTGCGAAGCAAAACCTTGTTCTCCTCACCGTCAAGATCAAGCCGGAGCAGCCGAAAGGTCGCGAGAAGCCCAAGAAAATCGACCTCAAGGGCATGAAGGAGGCGGAAGTCAAGCTCATCCAGAACTTCGGTCTTGACGAGAAGGCCGCCAAGCAGGCGGCGGCGCAAGGTCAGCCCGAGCGCACCTACATGGACCTCGCGAACTACCCGGCCGTCATCGGGCTTTCGGCCGACGGCACGAAGCACCTGTTCCGCATGGGGCGGTACGACAAGGACGGCGGCATGGGCGTGTGGATTTCCACAGTGGCCGACACGTTGCGCTCGGCTGGGTTCGAGCCTGTCATTTCGCCAAAGATACAAAAGGTCCTCGACAACCCGGACGATCCCCGCAAGTGGAAATAGCAGGCGTGGCTGAGATGTTTACCTATCCGGCCGCACGGCTCGTCAAGGGGATGCAGGCGGCGTACGATGCGGCTTTTGCGAAATTCGCCGCTCAGCCGACCGACGACGTCCGCCTTGCGGACGCCAGCGGCTGGAACGCCTGCCGTACGACGCTCGCCGGCCGCGCGTCCGTCGAGGGCGTGGGCACCTTCCGGGGCAAGGAGCGTCGCACGATCACGTTCGCGCCGTCCGCCCGCCCCGGCTGGTGGATCCGGCGCACCGACCAGCCCGAGCAGCTGGACACCGCCGTCGATATCGCGAACCTCTGGACCTCCGCGCGCAACCTGGTGCTGCGCAGCGGCTCGCCGCACAACTATCTGCGCATGGTGGAGCACATCGTCGCGCTCAAGGCCGGCCTCGGCCTCGACGACGTGGTGCTGGAGACGAACAGCGGCGATCCGCCGCTGTTCGACGACTCATCCAGTCCGATGGTCGATGCCGTGCGGAAGGCCGGAATCGTGGCGACCGGCGCGCCGGCCACCTACGTCACGGTCAAGGAGCCGCTGGCCTTCGCCGGAACGCGCGGCGACTTCCTGCTCTTCCTGCCGGACGACGGGTCTCGTCGGTTGCGGCTGGACGTGGCGATCAATTGGCGGACGGTGATCGGCGACCAGCGCATCGTCTTCGACGTGACGCCCGAGACGTTCGCCTACGGCGCCTACGCGCGCACGAACGCGACGTTTCGTCAGTACCGGCTCGCCAAGACGATCGGATGGCTGTTCGCCGATACGCGCAACCTCGGCTACAACAAGCGGAACATCCTCATCCACGGCCCCCGCCGCTGGTACGGGGAGCCGCGCTTTCCGCTGGAAACGGCCGACGGCACGAAAAAGTTCCTTGAGCCGGTCTGGCACCGCGCGACGCTCGACCTGCTGGCGGCGCTCGCCCTCACGGGCCCCGACCGCTTTGTGGGTACGGTCGTCTCCTATCGGAGCGGCCACACGCAAGATTGCGATGCCGTCCGCGCCCTCTACCGCCAGGACCTGCTTGTGCGGGCCTAGAGGCGGGTTGAGCCAAGCAACAGGGCGAGAACGGCGTTCGCCTGCATGGCGGCCGCGATGCCCACGCGGGCGGATTGGGGCGCGAGGCCGGCGCGGACGTCGCTCGCGCAGTCGCCCACGATCACGAGATTAGGGCCGACGCGCCGCACCTTCATCTCGTTGGAGTGGCCCCAGCCCGCGAGGCCGCTTGCCGAGACGACCGGCCTGTCGCGCACCGTCGCGAGAAGGGAGGTCTTCGATTCCACGTTGTCGAACGCCTCCACCACCACGTCGCACGCGCCGAAAATGGTTTGCAGGTTGTCGGGGGCGAGGCGCACGGCATGGAGCGCGAGGTCAAGGTCGGGTTCGATGCGGCGGAGATTCTCGGCGAGCGCGTCCACCTTGCGTCGGCCGATCTGGTCGCGGAAGAAGAACTGCCGGTTGAGATTGGAGGGAGCGACGACGTCGAAGTCGGCGAGGACGAGATGCCGGATGCCGGCGCGCACGAGGTGGGCGGCCACGTTCGAGCCGAGGCCGCCCGCGCCGGCGATGCCCACCGTCACGCGCTCCAGCCGCGCCTGCTCGTCCGCCGTCAGATACGTGTTGACCGGCACGATTCAGCCTCCGGCCACGATACGGAACGCGTTCAGTTCCGCGCCTTCGACGAGCGGCAGGTCGAGGCTGTCGCCCGGCGCATGGATGGTGCCCTGATATTCGACTACGGCCGTGCCGGCAGCGATGCCCTTGCCATCCAGAAACGCTCCAACGGTGGGTGCGGTCGTCTCCTCGGCGGCTCCTTGATACGTGATCTTCATCTGCTTGACTCCTGCGCGGGGGAGTCTATCACATCCGCCCCGTTCGGACAATCCATTTCGCGCGTCGTCACATTCTGATTGTCGCCACCGACGCGATTTGATAAATTTGAAGTCGCAACAGAGGAGATAAAGATGGGAACGCTTGAAACCGACAAAACACGCGGCGGGCGCAATGCTTGCGCGCGTCTGGCGGCCGGAATGGCGACATGCCTTGCGTTGGCGGCCGGTGCCGTGGAAATGCCGCAGATCGTCTCGCACAGGGGCGAATCTCAAGATCGTCCGGAGAACACGATGGCGGCGTTTCGTCTCGCGTTCGAGCGAGGGGTAGACGGCGTGGAGTGCGACGTATACGCCACGACCGACGGCGTGCCCGTGATCATCCACGATTCGACGACCGGGCGCACCGCCGGCTCCGGTACGAACCTCGCCGTGACGGCTTCCTCGTGGGACGAGCTCAAGGACGTGCGCGTGGGCGCGTTTGGCAACTGGATCGGGACCGAGTGGGCAGGCGAGACGCTGCCGAAGTTCGAGGACTATCTTGCGCTCCTCGCGTCGAACGAGACGACGAAGTGTGTGGTGGAGCTGAAGGGAAACGGCGCGAACGGGCTCGTGAACGCCGTCGTGGCGGCCGTCCAGGCGCAGCCGCTCGCCACGAAGGAGCGCGTCGTGTTTATCGCGTTCGACGCGAACCTCGTCCGCGACGTCCGCCAGGCGTTGCCCGATTACGAGGCGTGGCTGCTCCTGAGCGGCGGCACGTACACGGGCGCGAGCCTTGTTTCGAGCATCGAGGCGTGCGACGCGACGGGCGTGGATATCCTCCACTCGGCGACCTACACGGCAGAGGACGTCGCCGCCGTGAAGGCGGCGGGCTACGCGTTCGCCGTCTGGACGCCGAACAGCGACGCGGACGCGCTCAGGTACGCGCAGATGGGCGTGAACGCGATCACCACCGATCGGGGCGGCGCGATGAAGGCGGCCCTCGCCACGGAGATTCTCGCGTGGGCCGAGATCTACGACGACTCCCTGCCGGCCGGCGCGACGTGCCTCGACGTTGGAGCGTACGTGACGAACGGCCTTGTGGCGCACTTCGACGGCATCCGCAACGCGGGCGCGGCGCTGCCGCACGATCCGACGGCGACCACGTGGAAGAACCTCGTCGTGGACGGTCCGGACGCGACGATCCATTCGAGCGGCGGTTCGTGGAAAGACGGGAAGGGCTTCTATTTCACCGGTGCCGCCAAGGGTGAGTATGCATATCTTGACGCGGCCGTCACGCTTGGTCCGTTCTCCACGGTCCAGCTTGCGATGGACGTGAAAACATCAGAGCAGAGTACGGGCAACAGTCCGTCGTGGTTCCCGACGATGTTCGTCTCGCCAGACGACAAGTACTCGGTCTTTCTCCCCAACAACAACAACAGCGACACCAAGTCGACAACCCTGCAATTCAAGAACGATGATTTCGTGGGGACGAAAAGCCGTCCCCAGCAGGGGTCTTGGGCAGGCATGTACGCAACGTCCGTTCTGGGCGACGGCTACTCGTGGCTTTTCCAGGGAACGACCTACGCAAATGCGAAGACCCGAACCGCAAACACGGCGGTTCCAGGCAAGCGGTTCACCTGGGGCGGCTCCGTCCAGGGCTCGAACAACAACGGCGTGAAGGGCACGTTCTACTCGGTGCGCATGTATGCCCGCGTGCTCTCCGAGGACGAGCTGGCGTGGAACCGAATGGTGGACGATGTGCGCTACCACGGCTCGGACGGGAACGCCAACGTCGTCGTCGGGTCGAATGTCGCCGGCGCCGAGGGGGTGGAGGCGAACGGCAAGTACGTCGTGAACGGGCACCATGTCTTCTCCGCGTCAGCGAGCACGGCGGCGGACGGCAACGAATGGGAGCCGACGGGCTACAAGCTGGAGACATGGACGGACGAGAAGGGCAAATGGGACCTCGTCGGGGAATACGAGGGCACTTCGTTCGCCTACACCAACTGCACGGCGCGTTCGAGGGTGCGCCTCACGTGGAACTGGCGTCTGAAGAACGGCGTGAAGAAATACGACGCGGACGACTATGTGCAGGCGGGGCTTGTCCTGAACTTCGACGGCATCCGCAACGCGGGGCTAGGACTGCCGCACGACGGCGCAGCGACGACATGGAAAAACCTTTGTCCTGGACCGGACGCGACGCGCGAGACGGTCGTCGCCGACCGTCTCGGTGCCTGGGCGTCCGACGGCTACGACTTCGCCGCCGGCGACTGCTTCGTCACGGGCGCGGCAGTCGCCCTCACGAACCAGGTGACGGTGCAGATCGTCGCCGACTACGACGCCACGCACCAGACGAACAACTGGCCGTCTCCGTTTGGCGCGAGCTGCAACGGCGACGTGTTCGGCTTCTACACGTACACGCCGTACTCCGGCAGCGGCAACGACCGGCGCGGGGACAGGCTGATCTTCAGGTCGAATCCGATCAATGACGCGACCCGCGTGCTCCAGCCCTGGAATGGGCGCATCGCCAACGTTCTCATCGACTACAACCGGGTGAGCTTCACGGCAGACGCGTCGCAGTCGTGGTGGAACGGCACCTTCCAGGCCCCTCCCGTCTCGTACCGCTACTGCATCGGCACCGCCTGGTCGACCGCGGCGGAGAGGACGAAACGCATGTTCAAGGGCCGGATCCACGCCGTCCGCGTCTATGACCGCGTGCTGACGGTGGCTGAACTACGCCGCAACAAGGAGATCGACTACGCGCGTTTCTACGGCACGGCGGGGCTCTCGACCGAGACGGACCTCGTGGAAGTGCGCTCCGAGGTGCCCGGCATTGCGCTGGAGGACGAGGGCGGCTGGCTCGTGCGCGGTACGGGCACGAAGACCTTCACGGCCCCTGCCACCGCCACCGTGGGCACCTGCGCCTACGCTTGTGCGGGCTACCGCCTGGAAACCTGGAACGCCGCGAAGCGGATGTGGGAAAATCCAGTCCTGATGGCCGAACAGCGTTCGGCCGCGATCACAGGCACAACAGGCCAGCCCAACCGCCGCATCACCTGGCTCTGGACACTGACGGCGGGCCTGCGCGCGGCGACGGACTACGATGTTTCCGACTACGTGCAGCAGGGGCTTGTGGCGCACTACGACGGCACCCGCAACTGCGGCGCCCGCAACGCCCATTCGAAGAAATCCATTTTCTGGCACGACCTCTCCTATCGCGCGAACGACATGATCGCCGCATCGAACACCAGCTTCGCGGCGTGGATCGAGAAGGGACACCACTTCACGGCGGCGGAGGAAAGCTTCTTCCAGATGCAGGAAAACATCTCCCTCGGCATGGAATGCTCCATCCAGGCCGCGCTGGACGTCCCGTTCGCGGCGCAGACTACGGACTTCCCGCTTTACTTCGGCTTCGGCTCGGGCGATTACTGCATTTTTACGCGTAATACCGGCAAAACGCTCGAGATCAAGTGCGACAACTGGCTAGGGACACCGCGGTTGAAGCTTTCGAACTGGGACGGAAGGTACTTGACCAACATCGTAACGCCTACCAACCATTGCTTGTTTCAGGGCGTTGAGCGTGCGGACGGCATCAGCTATGCCCGCGTGAACTTTCTTGATTTCCCATCCAAAAAGATGGCCATCGGCGCGCCCAACACCTACACGGGCGTCGACCGCACGAAGCGTTGCATGACGGGCGACTACTACTCGTTGCGCATCTACAACCGCGCGCTCACGGACGCGGAGATCGCGCAGAACCGCAAGGTTGACGATATCCGCTACCGAGACGCGTTCACGAACTACGTCGATGTCGTCGTGGTCAACGAACCGCCGGCCGAAGGCGTGGCGGCGACGAGTTCTGTTGCGGATGGCGAATACGAACTGACGGGTGCTTGGACGTTCTCGGCGGCACCGGTGACCGTGGACGGCAACAACTTTCTGCCAAAGTACACGATTGAGGCGTTGATCGGCGGCGGATGGGTCAAGACCGCCACGGAGTGGGGCGAGTCCTGTACGGTGACGAAGGGTGCCGCACCGATCCGCCTGACGTGGCAGTGGAAGAGGCGGATGGGCCTCGTCATCAGTTTCCACTAGCGCCGCCCGCATCCTCACGCCGTCCATGTTCCGCCTTTCGTCGGGAAAGGGTGTCCTTCGTGCGGGATTCGCCGCATTCCGGCAAGACGGATCGCATTTGCTGTTGACGCGGGCGGCGGGTTGGGCTAATCTATTCCGCATGGACGACGCGATTCTCAAGGAATATTTCGAACTGCTGCGCTTCCCGACCGTCGGGGCGGAGCCGAAGCGTCTGCGCGACTGCGTGGACTGCGCGATGTGGATCAAAAAGTGGCTGGCGGCGCTCGGTTTCGTGGGCGAGCTGCACCAGGCGCCGGGAATGCTCGGCACACCACCGATCCTTTTCGCGGAACGGAAGGGCGCCGAGCACGCTCCGACCATCCTCTTCTACGGCCATTACGATGTGCAGCCGCCCGATCCGCTCGACGCGTGGGAGACGCCACCCTTCGAGCCGACGCTGAAGGACGACGGCCGCGTCTACGCGCGCGGGGCGCAGGACGACAAGGGGCAGTGGTTCGCATTCCTCTGCGGGCTGAGGAAGCTGATCGAGTCTGGCGCGGCATTGCCCACCGTGAAGGTCGTGCTGGAAGGGCAGGAGGAGAGCGGCAGCACGGCCCTTGCGGCGCTCGCCCCGACGATCAAGGATCGTCTGCGCGCGGACATGCTGCTCGTGTGCGACACGAGCGCGGCGGCGGACTTGCGTCCGGCCATCGTCGCCGGCCTGCGCGGCGTAAGCCATTTCACCGTGCGCCTGGAGGCGGCCAGCCACGATCTCCATTCCGGCGAGTTCGGCGGCATCGCGCCGAACCCCGCGCAGGGCATGGCGGAGCTGATCGCGAGCCTGCACGCGCCGGACGGCTCGATCGCCGTGCGCGGCTTCTGCGACCGGGTGGAGCCGCCGACGGACGACGAGCGCGCGGCGGCGGAGGCGGCGGCGATGAGCGACGCGCGCTACGAGGCCGAGATGGGCTGTCCGCCCGTGGGCGGCGAGGAGGGCCTCACGCCCACGGAGCGCAACTCGTTCCGTCCGACCATTGAGGTGAACGGCATCCACACGGGCTACGGCGGCCCCGGCTCGAAGACGGTGATTCCGGCCTCCGCGCTCGCGAAGCTTTCGATGCGCCTCGTTCCGGGGCAGCGGCCGGACGAGGCGATGGTGTGCGTGGAGCGGCATCTTCGGCGGCACGTGCCGCGCGGAATGCGCCTCTTCATCGAGGACGTGACGGGCGAGGCGGCCGGGTTTCGCTTGCCGCTCGCTTCGCCGGTGTTCCGCCTGGCGGCGGCGGTTCTGGAGGAGATGGACCCGCGCGGGCCGGTGTTCCAGTGGGACGGCGCGTCGATCCCCGTCGTGTCCGTGCTGCGGCAGTGCAGCGGCGCGGCGCCGCTCCTTGTGGGCTGGGGCCAGCCGCAGGACCGCATCCACTCGCCGAACGAGTCGTACGGTCTCGACCAGTTCCGCCTCTCGATGACGTGGGCGGAGAAGATACTCGCCGCATTTATGGTATAATTACCGCAAAACTTTCCAAGAAGCAAAGGAGTTCAAAGATGAAAAGACTAATGATGGCGGTGGTGCTGGTCTCGTCGATGTGTGTCGTGGCGGCGGAGCTGCCGCGCGTGCTTTCGCATCGTGGCGGACGCCACGAGTACGACGACAACGCGGCGGGCGGCTTCCAGAAGTGCCTCGACGCGGGTCTGACGGGATTCGAGACCGACTTCCGCATGACGAAAGACCTCAAGCTGGTCGTCATGCACGATGCGAAGGTGGAGCGTACGACGGAGGGGAAGGGCGTGGTGGAGGAGATGTCCTTCGACGAGGTGACGAGCCTCGTGATGAAGCGTTCCCGCGAGAAGGCGCCGAGCGCCCAGCAGGTGATGGACGTGTTCAAGGGCCGCGCCGACGTGGACATCGAGCTTGAGATGAAGGCGTCCGGCAAGTTCTACGAGGGCGAGAACCTGGAGACCTACTGCCGCCAGCTGCATGACATGGCGGTGGCCACGCTCAAGCCCGGCACGTATACCTTCACCTCCTTCCACCCGCCGGCCCTGAAGACGATGAAGCGACTGTTCCCCGACGCGCCGACCGGCTACATCCGCGGCGAGGCGCTGACGAAGGACTTCGTGGACACGGCCAAGTCGCTCGGCTGCTGCCGCGTGGCGCCGCTCATGAAGGACAAGAAGGGGCGCGTGACGGACAAGGAGATCGTCGACTACGCGCACGACAACGGCATGAAGGTGACGGGCTGGATGGTGCAGGACCTCGAGACATGGAAGACCGCGAAGGCGGCAGGGTGCGACTGCACGACCTCCGACTATCCGATGGCCCTGCTCAAGGCGATCAAGGCCGACGGCGCCAAGTGACAAGGATTTTTCCAATGAAGGAACTGCTGACGGGCGTCGCCTGCGCGTTCGCCTTGGGCGCGATGGCCGCGTCCTCGGTTTCGCTGAACGGCGAATGGACGCTGGACTATTTTCCCCAGCCGGATGCCGGCGCGGTACGCGCGCTGCCGCTGAAGGTGCCGTTCAAGACGGTGAAGGCGACGGTGCCGGGCAACTGCGAGCTCGACCTCGTGAACGCGGGCATCCTGCCGCCGATGGAGATCGGCCTCAACGTGCTGAAGCTCCGTCCCTACGAGGGTTACCAGTGGCTCTACACGAAGGCGTTCGACGCGCCGGCCGTGGACGTGGCGTCCGGGGCGCACGCCGTGCTCGTGTTCGGCGGAATCGACACGCTCGCGGACGTGTTCCTCAACGGCGAGAAGATCGGCGAGTCCGAGAACATGCTCATCGAGCGCCGCTTCGACGTGACGCGCCGCCTGAAGGAGGGCGAGAACGTCGTGCAGGTGCTGTTGCGTCCCGTGCTGCTCGACGCGCAATACGCCACCGTGGGCGAGATGGGAGGCCCGAGCGAGCCGGGCGCGGACGGCGAGCGCTACCGCAAGGCGGCGCACATGGGCGGCTGGGACATCTTTCCGCGCGTGTTCGCGCAGGGTCTGTGGCGGGACGTGTCGCTGGAACTGGAGGATCCCGTGCGGCTTCGCGAATGCGTGTGGATGATCAAGAACCTCGACGTGGCGAAGCGCCGCGCCGACTTCAAGTTCCGCTCGCGCCTCGAGGCGCCGTTCTCCGTTCTCGACAAAGCTCGCCTGCGCTGTACGCTCTCGCGCGGCGGCAAGGAATGCGCGAAGGCCGATATCCCCGTGTTCACGTACCATCCGATGGTGGACTTCACGCTCTCCAACGCCGATCTCTGGTGGCCGCGCGGCAGCGGCGAGGCGGCGCTCTATGACGCGGTGGCGGAGATCGTGGGGGCGGACGGCACGGTGCTCGCGCGAGATGCGCGCAAGATCGGCGTGCGCACCATCGAGCTCGTGCGCGACGACGTGTATGGTCCGGACCGTCCCGGACAGTTCCTCTTCAAGGTGAATGGCGAACCGATCTACGTGCGCGGCTCCAACTGGGTGCCGCTCGACAGCTTCCACGGGCGCGACATGCAGCACCTGATTCCCACGCTCGAGATGTGGGCCGACCTCAACTGCAATATGGTCCGCGTGTGGGGCGGCGGCGTGTACGAGCCGGACGAATTCTTCGACTGGTGCGACGCGAACGGCGTGATGGTGTGGCAGGACTTCATGACCGGCTGCGGCGTGTTTCCGCAGGACGACGACTACGCCCGAGCGACGCGCGAGGAGGTTCTGTCGATCGTCCTGCGCCACCGCAATCACCCGTCCATCGCGCTCTGGAGCGGAAACAACGAGAACGACGGCGCGTTCCGCTGGTTCGTGGGCCATAAGCTCGCCCGCGACCCGAACATGGACCGCAACTCGCGCCGGACGATTCCCGACGTGCTTTTCGAATACGACCTTACGCGCCCGTATCTGCCTTCGTCGCCGTACTATTCGCCCGACGTCGTGGCTGGCAAGGCGCGTCCGAGCGAGGATCACCTCTGGGGGGCGCGCGCCTACTACAAGGTGCCGTACTATACGAACAGCCCCTGCTGGTTCGCGAGCGAGATGGGCTACCATGGCTGCCCGAACGTCGAGTCGTTGAAGAAGATGATGACGCGCGATGCGCTCTACCCGTGGAAGGAGATCACGGGCGAGGACCCGTACCGCGATTTCCACTGGAACGACGAGTGGCAGATCAAGGCGGCCAACGCTTCCGTGACGCCCGGCGCGATGCGCCACGCCACGCGCAACAATCTCATGACGAACCAGACAAAGATCATGTTCGGGAGCGTCGCGCGCGACCTTGAGACGTTCGTCGAGCAGTCTCAGACCGTCCAGGCCGAGGCGATGAAGACGTTCTGCGAGATGTTCCGCTCGCGCAAGTTCACGCGTTTCAACGGCCTCATCTGGTGGAACGTGCGCGACGGCTGGCCGCAGATTTCCGACGCCGTGGTGGACTGGTACGGCGGCAAGAAGCCGGCCTACTACGCGCTCAAGGCCGTGCAGCACGACCAGCTGGCGATGTTGGGCGACGACCATGTGGCCTGGGCCGTGAACGACCGCCGCTATCCGGTGAAGGGCCACGCCACGTACCGCGACAAGGTTTCCGGCAAGGTGCTTCTTGACCGCGACTACGAGGTGGCGGCCAACTCCAAGACGCAGCTCGGCACAATTTCGTTCTCCGGCCAGGGCCTGATCGAGATCGAGTATTCCGCCGACGGCGAGACGCATCGCAACCACTTCCTTTACGGCGAGCCGCCGTTCAAGTGGTCCGAGGTGAAGGAGTGGATGAAGGACACCGTCCTCTGGCGTCACGAATGACCGACATGAACACGCTAATCGTCGCCACGCACAACGCGCACAAGCTTCGCGAGATCGGACAGATTCTGCCCGGATGGGACATCCGCGGCGAGGACTCCGGCGCGGAGGAAACGGCCGAGACCTTCGTTGGCAACGCCCGCATCAAGGCGCGTGCCATCGCGCCTCGCCATCCCGGGTCATGGGTGATGGCGGACGACTCCGGCCTGGAGGTAATCGCGCTCGGCGGCGAGCCGGGCGTCCGCTCCGCCCGCTACGCGGGACGCGACGGCGATACGCCCGCCAACAACGCGCTGCTCCTGAAGAACCTCTCCGGCGTGGCTGACCGCCGCGCGCGCTTTACCTGCGCGATCGTTCTTGTGGCCCCTGACGGCACGGAACACGTGGTGGAAGGGCATTGTCCCGGACGCATTGCCGAAGCGCCGTCCGGCGCGGGCGGATTCGGCTACGACCCGCTCTTCGTGCCGGACGGCTATGACCGTTCGTTCGCCGAACTCTCGTCTGACGAGAAGAACGCTATTTCGCATCGCGGGCGCGCCTTGGCCGCCGCGCGCGCGATCATCGGTTGAAACGGGCAAGACGGCATGTTGACGCGACGAGGATTTTTCGGGGGTGCCGTGGCAACGGGTGCGGTCGCCGCCGGGCGTACTGTCGCGGACGGCGGCAAGTTCGTCGAGCCGGCGCGCGATCTGCCCGTTGACGACTGGGCGGACGTCATTGTCGCCGGCGGCGGACCGGCGGGCGTCGCCGCCGCTGTCGCGGCCGCTCGCGCCGGCGCGAAGGTGCGGATCTTGGAGTTGCAGGGCTGTCTGGGCGGCGTCTGGACGGCTGGGTTGCTCACGTACATCTTCGACTTCAACAAGTCCGAGACCGGCTGGGAGATTATCCGTCGCCTGGACGCCTACGGCGCACGCGTGGTGGACAGGCCCGGCGAGGAGGGGATGCGCTACTACAAGCGTGGCCTCGACAAGGACTGGGTCTACGAACCCGAGTACATGAAGGCCGTCTGCGAGGACATGTGCGCAGAGGCCGGGGTGCGCGTGACGTTGCAGAGCCCGGTGACGGCGGCGTATCGGGATGCGTCGGGGCGGAACGTCGAGACGGTCGTCACCGAGTCGAAGAGCGGGCGGCAGGCCTGGCGGGCGAAGACGTTCGTGGACTGTACGGGCGACGGCGACTTGGGAGCGCGCGCTGGCTGCGGATTCGACATGGGATTCGGCCCGGAGGGCTGGGGGCAGCCTGCCACGCTGAACGCGCTGGTGGTGGTGGATGACGGCGACGCCGTGGCGCGCGGCGGGTTCGTCTCGAACGAGCCGGCGATGTGGACCTTCCTCGACAACCCTGAGACGGGAAAGCCGACATGCCATCACATCGTCGCCAGCCACAGGCTCAAGGCCGAGCTGCGTCGCGCCGGGCTGGAGCCGAGCTACGGCGATCCGACGCTTTTCCGCTTCCACCGCAACCTGTTCTGCTTCATGGCGAACCACGAGTACAAGCTGCGCGTGGACGATGCACAGGCCGTCTCGGACGCGACACTGCGCGCACGCAAGGAGGTGCTGGCCCTCGCTGCCGGGCTGGCGCGGCTAGGCGGGCCGTGGAAAGGGTTTCGCGTGGCGGCGACCGCCGAGCAAATCGGCCAGCGCGATTCGCGGCGCCTGCACGGCCGCTACACGGTGACGCGCGACGACGTGACGGCGGGAGCGACATTCCCTGACGCCGTGACGACGTCCTACTTCGGCATCGACATCCACGGCCTCGACAAGAAAGCGAACGACATACGTGCCGCCGGACAGAATTTCGGCGTCAGGTTCCGCCCGTTCCAAATCCCCCTGCGGGCCTGCCGCGCGAAGGATGCGGACAACCTGTACATGGCGGGGCGCTGCATTTCGGGCGACTTCTACGCGCACGCGAGCTATCGCGTGACGGGAAGCTCCGTGGCGATCGGCGAGGCCGTGGGCAAGGCTGCCGCGTGCCAGGCGGCCGGACAGGCGTGACAGGCGCGCGCCGATCGCAAGGGCAACGCGGGGGCTACTTTTTCGCGGGGGCGGGCTTTTTGTCTGCGGCGGCCGACTTGCGGTGCTGCGAGCAGTAGCGGTAGCCTTCGTCCGGCTTGCGCGTGCAGCGCGTACCTTCCCAGGTCATGGCGCAGCACTGGTCCACGGGCTTGGCGGGCTTCTTGTCGGCGGCGTGCTGGGCGCAATAGTCGGTTTCGCCGACTTTCTTGTGCTTGCAGCGCGTACCGGCCGCGGTGACGGCCCAGCAGTGTCCGTCGTCCTTCTCCTTGGACTGTGCGGACGGCTTCGCCTGGTGGGCATGGCCGATGCAGTACTTGCTGCCTTCGGCGGCGTCGCGCTTGCAGCGATTGCCGTCCTGGTTCGTACCCGCGCACTGCGCGGCGAAGGCCATGGCGGCCATCAGGCCGGCGGCGAACGTGATCGTCAGTTTCTTCATGTCGTGTTCCTTTCGGGCATCCTTTCGCGGGCAACCCGCGCCTAGTTTACCACAAATCCGCGATGTGCGGGGATTTCGCCTGTCGGCACGGCGTTCTTGCGAAAAATACGAGGATGTGGTATGTTGTTGCCAAGTCAAAATGTGTTCGCCTAGACATTGTAGGTTGAAGGAAGAAGGAGCAAAGACATGAGACAGATTGTGCGTGTGGCAGCCGCGGGAATCGTCGCGCTGGCGACAAGCTTGGCCTTTGGCGCGGCGGCGGACAACCCCGTGCTACGCATCATGCCGCTCGGTGACTCGATTACGCACGGCTCGCAGTCCGTACGCGGCAACGGCTATCGTGCGCCGCTCTACGTGGCGCTCACGAACCTCGGCTACAACGTGGACTACGTGGGCACGCAGACGGACAACTACGGCAAGGAGGATCCCTTCCTCGCCGACAGCGACCACGAAGGCCACAGCAGCTGGAAGATCTCGAACGCCACCCAGGGCATCTACGAGAACATCCAGAGCTTCTTCGCGCAAATCGACGACCCGCACGTGATCCTCCTCCACATCGGCACGAACGACCTAGGCGATGGGGAGCCGACGTTCCGCGGCCAAGCGACGAACCGCCTTGTGCGTCTCCTCGACCGCATCCACGAATGCCAGCCATCCGCCAAGGTGGTTGTGACCACGCTCATGCGGCGCTACACAAATGCGGGCGACACGGAGGACAACTGGAAGTACGCCGCGATCACGAACGCGTTCAACCCCGCCATCCCCGGCATCGTCGCCGGCCAGCAGGCAAAGGGGCAGGGCGCGTATTTCCTCGACATGCATGCCGCCGTGTCGGACTGGGACCAGATCGCCGACACAGTCCATCCCAACGACGTGGGCTACACGAACATGGCGAACGCCTGGGTGAGCGCCGTCACGAGCATCGTCCCCGACCCCGCGAACTTCGCGACGGAAAACGACCTTGCCGTGGTGCAGACGACGACGGAAACTGTGGGCGAAGACGCGTTTGCGATCAACTTCACGTTTAACCAGAAGGTCACGGCCACGACGGCCTGCGACGCGGCGAACTGGACCGTGTCGGGGACGGAAGCCGTGCCGACCATCACGCTCTCCGCCGACCAGCGCACGGCCATGCTCGTGTTCCCGTCCGGCGAGTACTACACGCCCGTCACGGTGACGGCGAAGCAGGGCGGCGTGCGCAACGCGACGGGCGGCAAGGCGCTTTACGCCGACGCGACGCTGACGATCCCCGGCGTGTTTCCGCAGGGCGCGTACCGCTACGTGCCGCCGGAGGAGTTCAACAGCTACCGCCTCATCTACGACCTCGACATCCCGGCCAAGGGCAACTTCGGGAGGGTTCCCGTGCCCTACACCGTGGACGACGCGGCGAAGATCGGCGCGTTCAGCCGCGTGGCCTACTACATGGAGCTGCAGAAGGCGGGCGAACCGATGCAGTACGTGTGGGTGTCGATGGACGCGTTCACGAACGACGCCGCGCGCGTGGGCGTACCGGTGGCCTGGCAGTTCCAGAAGGACGTGACGAACCTGCGCGTGTGGAGCAACGTGCCGAACATCCGCACGAACGAGACGATCGCCGTCGGCAACATCGAGTTCTGGCCGGTGAGCTTCGAGGGGACTGTCACGCGCGGCCTTGAAGGGGCGCTCGCCGTGTACGACATGGACGACAAGCCGACGAGCGGAGAATACGGCTCGATGCAGGTGCACGATACGGCCCGCACCACGAACAGCTGCATTTTCACCTACAACAGGTTCCAAAAGAACGACGCGACCGAGCTGGGCATCGGGCCGCACTACAACGCGAACAACAAGGGCTGGGACTGGACCCAGACGTACAACGCGGGGCAGTATTCCCTGCGACACCTCCAGGTGTACGTGCTGCCGGAAACTTCCGCCACGGCCGCGCCGGAGATCGTCTCGGCCACGCCGACATTGGGGAACGACGGGACGGTGGTGGACGTGAAGTTCTCGGTGGACGTGCTGCTGGACGGCCTCGATGCGGCGTTCTCCGTCTCGTCCGGCTACGTGACTTCCGTCGAGCGCGACGGCGTCGACTTCTCGCTCGTCCACGTCCATGTGGCGGCCGTGGCGTCGGACAACTTCAATCTGACGGTGGACGGCGCGCGCGTGAAGGCGGCGGCGAACGGCGCCACGCCGATGGCGGCAGGCGCCACCCTGACGCTCGCGCGTCCGCTTCCCGCGGGCGTCGCCGAGCATGTGCCGGCGGAGCTCCGCGCGGGCTACGTGCCGCTCTACTCCCTGAACGTGCCGGTTACGAAGGGCGTGAACTGGCGCAGCCGCGTGCCGTACTACATGGACGCGACGCGGAGCCTGCCGGACGGCGCCGAGCGCGTGGCGTACTACTTCGAGCAGGTGAAGAAGGACGGGACGGGGACGAACTTCGTGTGGGTCTCGTTCGACGCCTGGACGGACGACCTCTCGAAGTTCGGCGTGCCGGTGAACGACAGCATCGGCTTCGGGCAGAAGTGGGTGACGAACCAGGACGTGTTCTCAAACGTGGACGGCATCGTGAACGGCACGGGGATGGACGGCGGATTCCTCGAGTTCTGGCCGCACAACTACGGCGGCGCGAACGACAACCACATCCCGTACGCGGCGGGCACCTGCGACTGGGGCGACAGCTTGTCGGGCGGCGCGACCACGTGGCACGCCTGCATGCAGGTGCACAACGTGACGAACCGGCAGACGATCTTCGGCATCAGCAACTTCAACGGCAGCAACACAGGCCAGCCGGTCGGCGCCGGCATCGGCAACAACACGCAGTACCGCGCGAACCGCACTGCGACCGGCGCGATCAACCCGGACTGGACACAGGCATACGACAACGCCGACAACTTCTCCAGCATGAGGCTCCACGTCCTCGTACGCCCGAAGCCGGACGTGCCCGCGCACGTGGCCGCGAACGTGCCGCAGGCGAAGGACTACACGCTCCTCTACCAGATCGACGTGCCCACGCCGTTCAACAGCCACAACGCGGCGCAGTACGCGGCCGCGCATACGGTCGACAACCGCGCGCGCTACGCCGGCCGGCACGTCGCGCGCGTGGGATACTACCTGGAGCTGACGACGACCAACGCCACGCCCACGACGACCTGGTGCTGGGCGGCGTTCGACGGCTTCACGGACGATCTCGCCTCCTACTCCTTCGCCACGAACGGCAACATCAAGCGGTTCGTCTCGAACCTCGACGTCGCCTCCAACGTGAGCGGCGTGAAGCAGGGCCGGTACGCGGACGGCAACATCGAGTTCTTCTTCTCGTCGTACGGCAAGGGCAACAGCCTCAACATCGGCGCGAACACGGGCCGGTACGACTTCGACGACTTGCCGAGTTCCGAGACGGCCGCCGGCTACAGCTGCCTGCAGATCCACAACTACAACGAGGCGCAGACGCTGATCTCCATCAGCCGGCTCCGCCACTCCGACGGCAACACGGACATCGGCATCGGCAACTACTCGACGGCGGCCAACCAGGACTGGACGCAGACCGGCAAGGCCCCCCAGTACGCCGTGCGCCGCCTCTACGTGTTCGTGGCGTTCGAGACGACGCCGTCCGCGATCTTCCACGCCGTCGCGAGCCTGGACCGGACGAAGGTGAGCGTGGCGTTCGACGAGACCGTGCCGCCGCAACTGCGCGATCCTTCGGCATGGACGTTCACGTCGGGCAACGCGGCCGTGGCCAACGTCGTCGCGTCCCCGGTCGATCCGCGCGAGGTGGTGCTGACGCTCGCCGAGCCGCTCGCCGCCTCCACGAGCTACACGCTCCAGTGCGCCTACACGTCCGGCGGCGAGGCGAAGACGGCGAGCACGTCCTTCACGACCGCCGCCGCCGACCCGCTTCCCGCGTTCCTCACGGCGGAGGCCGTGCCGGAAGCGGGCGACTACACGCTCGTGAACTTGCTGCATATCCCGCACACGACGTTCAGCTACACGTGGACGGACGCGCCGTATGCGGTGGACGAGTCGCGCTTCGGAAACATGGCCTTCGACCGTGTGGCCTATTTGCTGCACCTCGTCGGCACGGACGGCCTGGAGCAATGGGCGTGGGCGTCGATGGACGCCTTCACGGACGATCTCTCGAAGATCGGCTTGCCGACGAAGCGCCGCGTCAACGACTTCCAGGAGTACGTGACGAACCTCTCCGTGCGCGCCTACCGGTCGGACGGCACTCTCCATGTGACGCCGGGCGACTTCCCGGACGGCAACATCGAGTTCTGCTGGCACGACTTCAGTCAGGCAAATTCCAAGGGGATTCCCAATGCCAACCCCGACGGCAACAACGTCTATGACTGGGGCGACTCGTGGACCTTCACCACCAAGCCGGGCTACGGCTGCCTGCAGGTACACAACTACCAGCAAAGCCAGGTGATTCTCTCCGTATCCCGTACGGGAGCGTCCGCGGGACCGACGACGTTGCGCTATGCCTCGCTCGGCATCGGCAACCGCAGCGAGCAGGCGGACGCAGAGAAGGACTGGACGACGGCCGCGAACGGCGCGAGCTTCACGACGAGCGACCTGTACGTGTTCGTGCGCCCTGCGGTGGCGTCGAAGGGCAACGGCCCCGTGTTTACGGAACAACCGGTATCCGGGATCGTCCGAAAGGGCGGAGCGCTTTCGCTCCACGCCTTCGCGCCGGGCGCGACGCGCTACCAGTGGTTCCGCAATGGGCGTCCTGTGCCGGGCGCGACGTCCGCTTGGATCGATGTGCCGACCGGTGTGCCGGAAGATGCGGTCTATCGCGTGGTCGCGTACGCGGACGACGCGAACTACACCGCGTCCGAGGCTGTGACGGTACGCGTCTATCATAACGGCACGCAAGTCATCGTCAGATAATTCCGCATCTACATGCTTTACGCGATTAGGCAATTAAAGGAAAATTCATGAAAAGAAGTCTAGCGCTTCTGCCGATGCTGGCAGGGTTCTTCGTGATGGGATTCAGCGACATCATCGGCACGGTGATGAACCAGGTGAAGGCTGAGTGCGCGCTTTCCGACGTGACGGCCGGGTTCCTGCCGTCGATGATCTTCGTCTGGTTCTTCCTCATTTCCATTCCAACGGGGGTCCTGTGCGGGAAGATCGGACGCAAGAACACGGTTCTCGTCTCGCTGGGGGTCACGGTGTTCGCGATGCTGCTGCCGCTCGCGGCGAACGCGGAGCGGTTCTGGATATACTTCATTTCCTTCGCGCTCCTCGGCATTGGCAACACGATCATCCAGGCGGCGCTCCCCGCGCTCATGAGCAACGTGGTGGCGTCTGACCAGCTGACGAGCCGCATCTCGCTCGGCCAGTTCGTCAAGGCCATCTGCGCGGCGCTCACGCCCGTCTTCGTCTATCTCACGGCTACGGCGCTCGGCAACTGGAAGCTGCTCTTCCCGCTGTACGGCGCGCTTACGGTCGTCGCCGCGATCTGGCTGTGGCTGACGGACATTCCCGACGAGCGGGAGGGGGCGCGCGCCGGCGCGTCCGCGGCCACCACCTCCTTCGGCAGCTGCCTGGCGATGCTGAAGCATCCGTACGTGCTCGCGATGACGGTGGGAATTCTCTTCTCGGTGGGGGCGGACGTGGGATTCGCCGTGGCGATTCCCGAGTACCTGAAGAACGTCTACAAGGTGGAGCTCGACAAGGCGGGGATGGGCCCGACGGTCTATTTCGTGGCGAAGACGCTGGCGGCGATCGGAGGGGCGGCCCTGTTCGCGAAGGTGTCGGCGGCGAAGTGCTTCCCGTGGTGCATGGGGCTGGGCATCCTTGCGACGGCGGGCATCTTTTTCGCGGGAACGCCGTTCGTGTTCCTCGCGTGCGTGTTCGTGGCGGCGCTCGCCACGGCGAACAGCTTCGGGATGTGCATGGGCCTTGCGCTCGACAAGGTGCCGGAGAAGGCGAACGAGATCACGTCGCTGATGGTGATGGCGATCGTGGGAGGCGGCATCGTGACGCCCGTGCTCGGCATCGTGCAGGGCTCGGCGGGGGCGACCGGCGTGGTGTGCGTCCTCCTCGCGTGCCTGGCGTATCTGCTCGCGCTCGGTCTCTTCGCCGGACGCGCATCTGCCGAAAAGCAGGTGGTTCGGGAATGACGACACGGCGCGACTTCATCGCGTGCGGTGCCGCATTCGGCGCCGCCTGGACGGGAGCGGGGCGATCCAGCGCGACCGCCGACTCCTATTCGATCTCGATCCTCGGCGACACGCATTTCGACTCCGCCCCCACGAGCCTCTATCACGGCAAGTGGAAACCGCGCCATCAAAACGACTGGCGCGACCGCCAGAACGAGTTCAAGCGCAACCAGGACATGTGGGCCACGCGCCTCCCGCGCCTGATCGCCGCCGCCGCTAAGACGCGCCGCCCCGACACCGCCTACCTCTTCCAGATGGGCGACCTCATCCAAGGCGACTGCTCCGACTTCGAGACGCATCTCCGCTTCTTCAAGGACGCCCAGGCCGCCTGCTCGAAGGGATTCGGCGATCTGCCGTTCCTTACCGTCTGCGGCAACCACGACATTCGCGGCGGCGGCGACAAGGCGTTCGACGCCTACATCCTGCCCATCGCCGCGAAGGCGATCGGGAAGTCCGTCACGAGCGCCAATTTCCTCTTTTCCCACGGTCCGGACGCCTACGTCTTCGTGGACTTCATGCGTCCCGACGCGGCGAAGATCGATGCGATGCTGGGCGCGAGCGAAGGCGCGCGCCACACGTTCTTCGTGTTGCATTCGCCTATCGGTCCGTACGACGGCTGGGGCGCGTACTGGTTCCTCTTCGGGAAACCGGCGGACGCGGAGAAGCGCCGGGCGCTGTTCGCGCGGCTCCTCAAGCGTCGCGCGATCGTGCTGTGCGG